>JBCBGD010000162.1:0-6281 GCA_038527085.1 Pseudomonadota bacterium
CTGCACGAAAACTATCTCGAGTTTGGCGCTGAGGTGCCCGATGCCTATTCGGTGCCGATCGACCAGCTGAACATCACCGATCCAGAAATCTGGCGTCAGGGCGCCTATTGGGACCGGTTCAAGCGCATGCGTGATGAGGCGCCGCTGCACTATACGCCTGACAGCTTTGTCGGCCCGTTCTGGTCCGTCACGCGCTACCACGACATCATGGCGGTCGATGTTGACCACAAGCGGTTCTCTTCCTCCTGGGAGCATGGCGGGATTGTTCTGGGCGAGAACATCCCTGATTTCGAACTGCCCATGTTCATCGCGATGGACGAGCCGCGCCACTCTGAGCAGCGCAAGACGGTTCAGCCCGCCGTGGCGCCGAACATGCTCAAGGAGTACGAGCCGCTGATCCGCCAGCGCACCCAGCAGTGCCTTGATGCAGTGCCCGTTGGCGAGCCGTTTGACTGGGTCGATACGGTGTCCATCGAACTCACCACGATGATGCTGGCGACCCTGTTCGACTTCCCGTTTGAGGAGCGGCGCAAGCTGACCCGCTGGTCCGACGTGACCACGAACCGGGAAAATCCCGACATCTGTCCGGGCGGGGAGGAGCAGTGGAAAGCTGAGCTTCTGGAATGCCTGACACACTTCATGGAGCTTTATGAAACGCGCAAGCGCGAGCCGTTGAAGAACGACCTGATCAGCCTGCTGGCCCATGGCGAGAAGACCAACAACCTTGCGCCCATGGAACTGCTCGGCAACGTCATCCTGCTGATTGTCGGCGGCAATGACACGACACGCAACTCCATGACAGCTTCTATTTACGGGCTGAATAAGTACCCCGGCGAATACGAGAAGCTGAAGGCCGACCAGAGCCTCATCCCGAACATGGTCTCCGAGGTCATCCGCTGGCAGACCCCGCTGGCCTTCATGCGCCGCACAGCGCTGGAAGACGTGGAAATGTACGGCCAGACCATCAAGCAAGGCGATCAGATCGCCATGTGGTATGTCTCAGGCAACCGCGACGAGCGCTTCTGGGAAGAAGATCCAAACCGCTTGATCATCGACCGCCGCCAGGCCCGCAATCATCTCTCCTTCGGGTTCGGCATCCACCGCTGCGTCGGCAACCGCCTCGGCGAGCTGCAGCTGCGCATCCTGTGGGAAGAGATCGAAAAGCGCTTCAGCCACATCGAAGTGCTCGACGAACCAAGCCTGACCTCAGGCGCCTTCGTGAAAGGCTACACCTGGATGCCTGTGATCGCGCATCCGAAGTAGTTGAAATTTCAAGCGTTTATCTAACGCGATTTCAGTCTGAAGCCCCCAAACTCTAGCCTTTCGAGTTTGGGGGCTTTCTCATGTTGCGTGCGATTCTTGAGTTTCTGTTCGGCAAGCGCCGCAAGGGTGACGCTTCGGAAAAAACGTCGACAGTGCCGGAAACGACGCCTCAGGATGACGCGGTTGATGAAACGGTCCAGAAACCAGATGTCGAGGTCAATTATTCTGTGCGCCCGTCACTTTTCTCGAATGCAGAGGCTGCTGTGTTGGCGCATTTGCGGAAAGAAGTTGGCCGATTTGGACACGTCAGCGCCTGCGTGCGGATCTCTGACGTCATAAAGGTCTCTGCTGACGGAGACTGGTCAGCTCAGAGGCGCGCTTTCAACGCTTTGTCCATGAAGCACGTGGACTTTGTTGTTACCACTGCCAGGGGCCGGATGCTGTTTGCCGTTGAGGTTGATGATTCAAGTCACCGCGATCCCAAAACGCAGGCGCGTGATGCATTGGTCAACGACGTCTTTGCGAAGGCTGGCCTACCACTTATTCGGTTCGCGCCGGGCGAAGAGCGGTCAGACCAGAAGCTCGCGGCACAACTCTCGAAACTGAAGCCACGCGAGGAACAGGCCGCTTAAGCCTGGCTGATAGTGTGTTGGGCGAGGCTTTCCGCGTCCAATTCTAGTCGCTTCAGCGGGCTGCCGAACGCACCCGACACCATGGCTGCAAGAAGCGCGGGGGCTGGCGGGACGCGGGTGAGGGGCGCGGCAATCCAGTCTCGCAGGGCCGGCAGGACGCTTCCGCGCGATTGGTACACCGGCGTGAACAGCCAACTCATGGTCTGGTAGAGGCGGACATGGGCGCCGCGAAGAGTGCGGTAGCGTTTCAGAGCGACGCCGAGATTGCGGGGGTGCTCCTCAAGCGCCTTAGCCAAGCCATAGGCGTCCAGAAGCGCCATATTTGCGCCCTGACCGAGCTGCGGGGATGTGGCGTGCCAGCTGTCACCGATATGGACCAAGCGTCCGCGCACCGGCGAGCCCAGCGTGCGGTGGCGATAGCGCGCGAAGGTGAGCGCATCTGCATCGAGCGCTTGCACAATGGGCGCTGTCTCCGGCCAGAGCGCTTCGGCTTCGCCGCGCCAGGCGTCCATGCCGCCCGACTTCCACGCCTCAAAACCCGCGCCTTCGATGGACCAGAAATAGGTGGCGGTTGGCCCCGCGCCCTCGCTTGGCGATCCCGACGGCATCATGCCCGTCATCTGCCGCGCGGCGCGGTAGCGCTGCTCAAGGGCGTCGTCGATAAAAGGGCCTTGCTCTGGCCAATCGACGGTCGCCCAGAGCGCGCCGAAGGGCAGCTCGCTGCGCGGCTCGCTCGACAAAGGCGAATTGGCGCCCAGCGCATCGACGAGCAGGTCAAACCCTTTCAGCGCCTTGCCGGAACGCGTCAGAAAGCTCGAATCTTGAGTATCGGTCTCGATGATCTCGGTGTTGCCGGTGAAGTGAGCCCCGGCCTGTTCTGCCTCGGCATAGAGGATGTCAAACAGGGCCGACCGTTGAATTCCATAGGCGCATAGATTGCGGCGCAGGGCCGTGAACCTGACGTCGAGGACCGTCCGGTCCGACGGCGCCGTCTTGCCGAACAGGCGCGAAATCGGCGCGGCGCGGGCGATCGCCTCAGCTTCGAGGCCAAAGGCGCGTAGCACCGCCAGGCCGGTCTCCTGCAGCATCAGTCCTGAGCCAACGGGGGCGGGCGTGTCGAACTGGTCGAACACCTCAACCTGATGTCCCTGGCGGGCCAAAAGTATGGCGAGTGCCAGGCCGCCGATCCCGGCACCAGCAATGGCAATCTTCATCACAGCACCTCCGCCTGCCACCCATGCATTCTGGAGGGGTGCGCGGGCGGGTGCAAACCGTCGCGCGGCACTGTGTGGGTCGTCAGGCGGCGTTGGCGCGCATGCGCAGGGCGGGGAATCTGTCCTGCAGGCCGCGTGCGCCAGGCATGAGGTTTCTGACCATCAGCCGTTTGCCTGGCATTTCAACCAGCTTGTGGATGATCAGTGCCGTGGCGATGGCAATCGCAATGGCAATGAAAACGCTGATCCAGGGCGGAATACCCGCCGAGTTCAGCCAGTGGAGATAGGCCATGCCTGGGCGCTCGTGGAAGAGATAGAGCGGGTAAGAGGCAAGGCCGACGGCCACCATCGGCTTCCAGGCGAGCGGCGCGACCAGGCGGCTGCCCATAAGGAAAAGCACAAATGGCGCGGCGATGAGCGCCATCAGGACGCTCTCGCGGGCTGCCCGGTCAGTCAGGCCAACGTCCCCGGCTGATACTGAGACGATCGGGCCAGCGACCAGTGCAAGGACCGCAGAGACGCCTGCGAGCACCAATGCGGGATGTGCGCCAAGGGTGCGCGCTTTCCACGCGACCAGCCCAAGCGTAAACCAGCCGAGAATGTCAGGCTGCAGGATCATGCCCGCCGCGGTGCCGCCATTGAAACCGCCAGTGACCTGCATGGAAATGTCTAGCGTGGTGGAGGCGAACTGCAGGCCCGCCCAGACCCAGAGGAACGCCGCGCGCGGGCTCAGCCAATAGGCCAGGGCGATCAGCGCGTAGAAGCGGACTTCGGCCCAAAGGGTCCAGTAGACCCCTTCCACCCAGCGCGGCCGGTCAGCTTGCTCAATGCCGAGAATGCCTGCGGTCAGGTCTGGCGGGATGAAGAAAATCGAGGAGAAATACTCGACCGGCGTCACCTCATAGCGCGCCACATTCTCATAGATGTGGGCGATGCCTGAGCCATTGATGATCACCGTGGACAGTGTGGCGCAGACCAGCATGGTCGGCCAAAGCCGCCCCGCCCGGCGCACGGTAAAGTCAATCAGGCCGGTTGAGCGCTCAAGGGTCATCATGATGACGAAGCCCGAGATCAGGAAGAAGAGGCGCACCCCGAAGGCGCCGCCGACCTGAATCGGGAAGAACTCCGCCAGCGCGGCGCCGTGTTGGTAGAGCGTCGGCGTAAAGTGCGGCTCGGCCCAGCGCGAGAAGAAGTGGAAGAACACAACCGCGAGCGCCGCGAACCCTCGCATGCCATCGAGCACCTCCATGCGTGCCTCTGGAGAGGCCTGGGCTGCTGAGATGACGGGCGTGGCGGTCATGGCGGGCGCGCCCCGGCGCCTAGAACTGGCGCTCGAGGAACTCCAGATAATCGACCATGGCTTCGGCCACACGCGGGTCGTCAATGTTGGCCGCGGGCATGATCGAGCCTGGCGCGAAGCCCTGGGGGTCGTTCAGGTACGCGATCAGGTTTTCGCGGGTCCACTCGCCATTCTTGGCCTTAAGGCCGTCCGAATAGTATTCATAGGAGGTGGTTGCGATCTTGTTGCCGTAGATCTTGTTGAGGCCGGGCGCCTTTTCGTCATCGCCGACCTGGAAGGAGTGGCATTCCACGCAGCGGTCCATGACCGTGTCCAGATTGGCCTTTACGCGTGTCGGCAATTCGGCCGTCTCGAGCCAGGTCTGGAAGCGCTGGCCTTCGTCGACGCGCTCAAGGGCTGACAGGAAGATCAGCTCTGAATTGTCCGTCCAGAGAACGATCTGGCCATCGGTGTGCTGATGAACGTAGCGGATACGCGAGCCGATCTCGATGCGCTCGGAATAAACTGCCTTGTCGCCTTCCATCCGGATGCGGAAGAGGGATTGGTCTGACAGGGTCGAAACGAGAAGGTCGCCGTCCCAGCTCTCATCGAAGCCGTCCACGCGGGTCATGCCGGAGATCGCGACCGATGGGATCCAGGAATGGATCGGTGGTTCGAACCGGGTATGGCGGCCATAGGAGACAGAATTCGGGATCGGCGTGCCGCGATAGGTCGTGCCGTAGCTCTCGAGCGGCCAGCCATAGTTCAGGCCCGCTTCGATAATGTTCAGCTCATCGCCGCCGCGGGGGCCATGCTCGGCAATCAAGACCTGACCGTCCTGAGTCATAGCGATGCCCTGGGCATTTCGGTGGCCCATGGACATGATTTCACCCTCGCCAGAGATGAGGTCGACGCGCAGGACTTTGCCATACATGGCATCGGCATTCTGGGCGATGCCGGGACCCGACGAGCGCATGCCGTCGAGGTGAAAGTCGCCGCTTGTCATGTAGAGTGTGCGATCGCCCTCAAACACCAGCCGCCCGCCAGCCATGTGGCCTTCCATGGCGAGGTGCTCTTCCTTGAAGCCCATGCAGGGATCGGTGCGGAAGATGACGCTCCAATCGTCTTCGGTCGCAGAGACGTCGGCGATGCTAACGGCCTCGCTCGGCAGGTCCAGCTTGGCGAGCGTGTTGGTGTAGCAAGCCTTTCCGGGATGAAACTCCGTATACGACGCGATCAGCGATTTCCCGCTCGGCGCGTCAACGAACATCAAGTCGTTGTAGCGCAGGTATCCGCGGTGAAAGGTGAACCGGTCGAACTCCGGGTTCTGTTGCAGCGCCTGGTATTCTTCGCGGTTGTTGTCGGGTGCGGTAAGCCCTGTGTCGCGGATCTCGTCTGGCCCGGTCGCGGCGTAGATCTTGCCGTTGTAGGCGAGCAGAAGCACTTCGCCGCCGAAGCTGGTGAGGCCGCCGCCATTCTGGCTGAGCGCATTCTGGTCGCTGGCAGGACGGCCCGTGTCGACAATGCCGACATTGGACGACAGGCGAACGAGGGCAGAATTGTAGATTGTCGCGTCCAGCTTTGGCACAGGGCCGCCGCGGAAGAACATCCAGTCCAGCTTGTTGGTGACCTTGGCGAAGAAGGGATAGGCCGGGCCGACCGCGCGCTCGCCTGAGACAAAGCCCAGAAAGAAGATGAAGCTGAGAAAGCCGAGCGCGACGGCGCCGTAGCTGACGCCCTGGAACCAACCTGGCAGGGCGCGAAAACGCCCCCAGAGGCCCTGTGCCCAACCTGGCATTTTCATTCCGCCGATCGTCGCCGTGGCGCCGGCTACGGCGGGCTTTTGGGTCTCGCTCGTCTCAGTCATTGCTTTGGTCCTTTTCGGGACGGTTG
>JBCBGD010000163.1:0-6271 GCA_038527085.1 Pseudomonadota bacterium
GCCAGCGTTTCGACTATATCACGCCGCGGATAAAGCCTTAGACGCGTGCAGCGGTTTTGGCGGTCAGGGCGGAGGTCACGAACAATCCAGCGCCTGCCGACATTACCAATAGGGGCGCCCATTCCGCGAGCAACAGGGCAAGCGCGCCTGCGGCAAGCGTGCGACGGCAAGGATCAGGCAGATTGCGCGCCTGGCTAACGGCTGAGCCAGGGCCAAAACGCCAAATGCGGCCAGGACTGCGAGGTACAGGCTCGGCATCAGGTAGAGGATCGGGAACATGTCCTTCAGGAACGGCCCGGCATTGCTCTCATTCATCTGGGCCGTGAAGGTGCCGAAACCCGAGGCATGCAGCACGGCAATGGCGAGCACGAAGGCAATGCCAAGCGCGCAGGTGATGATCGAGATGCGCATGGTCCCCCCCCACCCTGCTGGCTAGCTGTACCGCGCTTCGACCTTTGGCCCGTCCTGCCCTGCCGCGACGGCTTTCACGCTGTCTTCGAGGTCGGCGAGGTACTGGTCGATGACCTCGGCGTGCTTCGGGCTGAGCATGAGGTGGAGGCTTGGCGGTTCCTTGGTGACACTGGTGAACCAGCCGCGCCGGTAGATTTCGCCATAGATGGCAAAGCTGTGGTGGTCAGGGTGGCGGAAGGCGATAAGGCCGAGCATGGGATTGCCGAGCACCTCGAAGCCAAGCGCCTTGACGCCCGCCTCGACGCGCTCGCGCGTGGCGCAGACCTCACCCTGCAGGCGCTTGTAGCCCTCAACGCCGAGATGGTTCATCACCGCCCAGGCTGCCGCGATGGCCCCGCCGGGCCGCGTGCCTGCAAGCGTTGGCGTCTTCATCGGCGCGCCGGACCAGCCTTTCAAATCGAACGGCATATGGGCATAGAGCTCGCCCGAGCGGAATAGCACCGTGGACGCGCCTTTGGCGGCGTAGCCATATTTGTGCAGGTCTGCGCTCATGGACATCACCGCTGGCACTTCAAAGTCGAAGGGCGGCACAGGCACGCCATTCATCCTGGCAAACGGCGCGAAATACCCGCCGACGCACGCATCCACATGCAGCCAGACGCCCTTGTCTTCAGCGACCTCTCCCAGTGCCTCAATCGGATCGATGATGCCATGGGGAAAGTTGGGCGCAGAGCCGACCATCATGATCGTATCGCCGTCGCAATGGGCGCCCATGGCGACGGGGTCTGCCTCATAGGTGCCGTCGGTCTTCAGGGGTACGCGGCGCACTTCGATGTCCATCAGATGGGCGGCCTTGTCGAAGGCGAGGTGGGCCGACTGGGGTAGGACGATGTTGGCCCGCTCGCGCGCCCCGCCCTGGCTGCGGGCATAGTCGCGGGCGGTCTTGATCGCCATGGTGATCGAGTCGGTGCCGCCCGAGGTCATCGCGCCCGCGGCGCCCTCCGGCCCGTGCAGCAGGCCGAGCGCCATGGAGATGACGTCCTTTTCCATCTGCGCGAGGCTTGGGAAGGCCAGCGGGCCGAGGCCGTTCTCGCTCATGAAGGCGGCGTAGGCTTCTTTCTGGACCTGCGCGATGTCCTCGCCCGCATTGAAGACATAGACGGCGGTCTTGCCGTCGCGCCATTTCGCATCGCCGCTTGCGCGGTCCTGCATCTCGGCGCGCACCTCGCTCCAGTCGCGTCCGGTTTGCGGCATATGCATGCCCATGGCCTGTCCTCCTCAACTTGGCGAGAACTGTGCGACAGGCCGAGAAAAAACGCAAAAGGCCGCTCACCTTTCGGCAGCGGCCCTGACCCGCATTTCGCGGTGTGATCATCCCAACGCCCGGCGGTTTGTTTTTGCGTGCCGTGTCGTTGAAGACACTTTGGCCCGAAAGTGACGAACGAGTCGTTAATCGACGCAAATACAGAGGGTTAACGCAAACACCTCATCCATTACTCTTGCTGCAATCTTACCAGCTGGGCGCGATTCCCTAACTGAGCGTTAACCCTCTTGGGCGAATAAGGCACCTGTGAAATCGCGCTGGAGAAATCGCTGGCGATGTCGAATGTGAATACCCCGCAAAGGTCCGCGCGCGATGCGGCGCTTGCCGGTGGCAAGGTGCGCTCTGACAATCTGCGCCCGGCGCGGGTTGATCCTGAGCGCCCTTTCCCGACCGCGCGCGGCGTGCTGTCGGCCGCCGAGATCGAGGCGTTGCTGCGCCCAGACCTGCCCAATCCACCGCCGACGGCGCCGAAGGACACAGCGCCCAAGCCGCTTGCGGACCTCGACACTCCGCCGCCCGCGCTGAGCCCAGAAGACAGCGAGCGTCTGTGCGCGCGGCTCGGCCTGACCGTGCATCGCGCCACGGGGCTTGGCGTGGGATTGGAGCCTTTCGAACTCGCCCAGCAGGGCTTTCGTGCAGCATTCCCCGCGCCCGAGACCGGCGCGATCTTCGCCTGCTTTGGCCATGAGGACGGCGATGTGGAGGCGGTCCTGGCGCTCTCATCCATGGCCACGCTGGCGCTAGTCGATGCCTCCTGCGGCGCCGATGGAAACGATTTGAAAGCGCTTCAGCCGCGGGCGCTGACAGACATCGACCTGGCCATTCTCGACCGCATTCTGCGCCCGCTGGCGGCGCAGCTGCCCGGAGGTCACCTTCACTGCCTGGAAAGCCGCGCTGCCTTTACCCTGTCCATCGCCCCGCCAGGGCCTGCCACGCGGATCGATCTCAGCGTGTCGCTGGATGGTTTTTCAGCCCAGGGCCGGCTGATCCTCAGCGATGCAGCTTGGGAAGACTTCAAGGCTGAGCCCCGCCCGCCCCTGCCGGACCTGGCAAGGCCAGAGGGGTCTAAGGTGGGCCGGGAGCTGACCGCGCTTCTCACGGCGCGGATTGCCTCGCTCAGCGTGCCCGTCTCACGCTTGGCCGACCTGAAACCCGGCGACACGCTTCTCCTTGGCCTGCCTGCCGATGAGCCCGTGCAGCTTCTTTCAGGCGGGCGTGCGGGCACTGTCGCGGCTGAAGGCGAGATTGGCCGCAAGGGCGGGAAAATGGCGGTGCGGATCCGCAAGCGCGGACCCGCATTGGCTTAGCCTTTCCCCATTTCCGCTTCGGCCGCGTGCATGCCTGCCAGGGCCGGATCGTCGCCTGAGATTTCTGCCATCTTCTGAGCCCAGAGCCGCTTCTGATAGCGGTTGGTGATGATGTCTGTGACAACAAGGACAAAGACCACGAGATAGAAGCTTGACTTAGACATGGCCTCCAGCGGGTAACCGAAGATCTTCATGTGGGCGAGGTGAGCCCCTTCCGACACCAGAAGCACACCGACCAGGAACAGGATGAACAGGCCCAGCACCTCATACATGCGGTTGCGCTTCAAAAAGTCGGCCACATAATCGGCCATGAGGATCATCAGCCCGCCGGAGATGATGATCGCGATCGCCATCAGCCAGACCTGGTAATCCTTGCTGGGCTCACAGCCCACCGCGCCTGCGACGGGATTGGCGATGAGATAGGATTTGCACTCTGCCGCCGTGCCCTCAAACAGACCGTTCTGGATGAGACCTGAGGAGACCGCCGCCAGAGTGTCGCCCGCCTCATTCACCACCGTGGCGATTTCCACATTGGCGATGGCCATGGCCGAGAGGATCGAGTCGAAGGAGAAGACGAGGTTCATCGCCACGATCATGGCGATCGCCTGGGTCACGGACTTGCCCTTGCCGCCTTCGGAATGCTCGATGTGCTCGACCGAGAGGAGGTGATTGATCTCCTTAATCGCGGTGTAGAGAATAAACCCGCCACCCGCGAGGGTGATCAGCGCCTGGAAGGTGAACTCGCCTTCAAAGAACCCTTCGGCGTGCATCTCGAACAGCGGCTCGGCCAGCAGCGCGAAGATGTTCACGATGATGATGAGCAGGACGATTCGGAACAGCACCGCCAGCCCGATGCCCCAGCGCGCGACCCTGCCGGCATTCTCGGGCCCCGTGCGCTTTGATTCGATGGAGATGTAGAGCAGGTTGTCAAAGCCCAGCACCGCCTGGAGCATCAGCAACATCAACAGGGTGAACAACCCGCTGATTGAAAAAACCTCGGCCAGAATTTCGCCCATGGCGCACCCCTCTTTGCATGTGTTCGCTCAACGCCGTGCATAGCGCCGCGCTCAATGCGATCAAGTGACGGCGCGCGGCCAGAGGTTGGCCTAGGTCCCCAAGCCCTCTAAGTGGGAGGGCAAATCTATCCAGAATTTCACGCGTCCCGGAGGATTCACATGCGTTCACTGGCCCCGAAACTGCTCGGCCTTGTCTCACTTGCTGCCCTGGCCACCGCGCCAGCATTGGCCGCGCCGATGAAAATCGAGGATGTGTCGAAGATCCGCCACGCTGGCGCTCTGGTTGTGTCTCCGGGCGGTGAAACGGTGGCCTACACCGTGTCTGTGCCGCGCGACATCATCGCGGGCGACGAGGACGGGCCTTCCGACACGCACCTCTGGGTGATTCGCGGCGACGGTGATCCTGTACGCTACATCGGCGGCGAAGGCCGCATGTCGGGGCTGCAATTCGCGCCAGACGGCAGCGCCCTGCACTTCCGTGCAAGGCGCGACGGCGATGACAACACCGCGCTCTACGCGATCTCACTGGCGGGCGGTGAAGCCGAAAAGGTCTTCGAATTCGAGACAGGCCTCGGCGACTATGCCGTCTCTCCCGATGGCGGCACGCTTTACTTCGTGGCCACGGAGAAGGACGAGGCTGAGGACTATTCGGGCAAGGGCTTCAAGGCCTACGCCTATGAGGAAGACCAGCGGCTTGCCTCCATCTGGGCCGTGTCTCTCGGCGAGGAGGATGCCGAAGCCGAAAAGCTGTTTGATGGCGGTCACGTCTCGAGCATCGAGCTGTCCAGCGATGGCTCAACGATCGTCGCGGCTGTGGCGCCCACAAACCTGATCGACGATTTCTACATGCAGCGCGACCTGCACGTGATCGATGCGGAAAGCGGCGAACAGACCGCGCGGTTTAACCTGCCAGGCAAGCTTGGCGGCTTCGAGATCAGTCCGAATGGCGAGATGATTGCCTTCCATGCCGGCACCGACATCTCCGACACCTCAGACGGCGTGCTGATGGTCGGTGAGATCGAAAGCGGCGACTTCGAACAATTGACGCCCTCCGCGCTGCAGCACATTCAGGATGTCGACTGGCTGGGTGATGACGAAATCCTCGCCACGGCCCACCGCGGTGTCGAGTCTTCGCTGGTGGTTTATTCCACAGACGGCGATGAGCAGCGCACCCTCGATACGCCAGACGATATCGTCGTGCGCGGCGTTTTCGTGTCCGGCGACCGGATTGCCGCGGTGGCCGACAGTCCGGCCCATCCCCGCGCAGTGTTCGACATCACCGAGGACGGCGCAGAGAAGCTGACAAGCCACAACACCTGGCTGGAAGGCATCGACCTGGCCGAGCAATCAACCTTCACCTACCAGGCGCGCGATGGACGTGAGATCGAAGGCATCCTGATCACGCCGGCGGGCGACGCACCGCGCGGCGGTTGGCCCCTGATCCTGACCGTCCATGGCGGGCCCGAGGCGCACTATTCCGATGGCTGGATGACGGGCTACTCCACCGCCGGCCAGTTTGGCGCGGGCGATGGCTATGCGGTGTACTATCCGAACTATCGCGGCTCCACAGGGCGCGGCGTGGCCTTCGCCAAGGAGCACCAGGACGATTATGCCGGCGCAGAGTTCAACGACCTGGTCGACGGCGTCGAAGCGCTGGCGGAAGCGGGCATCATTGATGAAGACCGTGTGGGCATCACGGGCGGATCCTATGGCGGCTACGCTTCGATGTGGGGCGCCACAGCGCTGAGCGAGCATTTCGCAGCCTCGGTCGCCTTTGTCGGCATCTCTAACCAGGTCTCGAAATTTGGCACGTCTGACATTCCCAACGAGATGCACCTGGTGCACTCTTTGAAATGGCCTTGGGATGACAACAATGAGCACTGGATGGAGCTTCTGCGTCGCTCGCCGATCTTCCATGCTGGCAAGTCGACGACCCCAACGCTGATCATGCACGGCGAGGAAGACACGCGCGTGCACCCGAGCCAATCGATGGAACTTTACCGCTCCATGAAGGTGCGCACGGACACGCCGGTGCGGCTGGTCTTCTACCCCGGCGAGGGCCACGGAAACCGCCGCGCGGCTGCTCAGCTCGATTATTCCCACCGCCTGATGCGCTGGATGGACACCTATCTCGGCGCAGACGCCTCGCGCGATGACCCGATGCCGGACTTCGCCCTCGATATGGAAAGCATCCTCGGCGAGAGCGATGAGGC
>JBCBGD010000164.1:0-6258 GCA_038527085.1 Pseudomonadota bacterium
GTCGGCCCACCCGGCACAGGCAAGACGCTGTTGGCGCGCGCCGTGGCGGGCCAAGCGGGCGTACCGTTCTATTCGATCAGCGGATCGGAGTTTGTTGAGCTCTTCGTCGGCGTCGGCGCTGCGCGTGTCCGCGACCTGTTCGAGCAGGCCCGCGAAGCAGCGCCGTCAATCATCTTCATCGACGAGTTGGATGCGATTGGCCGCGCGCGGGGCGTCAACCAACTCGCGCCCCATGAAGAGCGCGAGCAGACGCTGAACCAGCTTCTGGCCGAGATTGACGGGTTCGATCCCACCTCCGGCGTCGTGTTGCTCGCCGCCACCAACCGGCCGGAAATTCTCGATCCCGCCCTTCTGCGCGCCGGCCGGTTTGACCGCCAGGTGCTGGTTGACCGCCCCGACAAGATCGGACGCGAGGCGATCTTGAAGGTGCATGTCCGCAAAATCCGCTTGGCGGAGGATGCGGACCTTGAGCAGATCGCTGGCATGACAACGGGCTTCAGCGGCGCGGACCTCGCTAATCTGGTCAACGAGGCCGCTATTATTGCAACGCGCCGGCGCGCGAGCGGCGTCGGGCTGGCCGATTTCGAGCACGCGATCGAGCGCATCGTCGCCGGACTGGAGAAGAAAAACCGCGTGTTGAACGAGAAGGAACGCAAGACGATTGCTGTCCACGAAATGGGCCACGCCCTGACATCCATCGCGCTGCCGGGGTCTGACCCGATCCAGAAAGTCTCGATCATTCCGCGCGGGATCGGCGCGCTCGGCTACACCATCCAGCGCCCGACCGATGACCGGTATCTGATGACGCGCGAGGAACTGGAGGACAAGATCTGCATCCTGCTGGGCGGGCGCGCGGCAGAACTTCTGGTGTTCGAAACAAGCTCCACCGGCGCGGCAGATGACCTCGTGAAAGCCACCGACATCGCCCGCAACATGGTCGAGGTCTACGGCATGGATGAAGATCTCGGCCAGGTCGCCTTCCAGCGCCAGAAGATGGCCTATCTCGGCCAGGACATCGCCCCGCGCGAACAGGTCAGCGAGGCCACGGCCAATCGGATCGACGAGGCGATTGCGAGGATCATGTCACGCGCGGTTGAGCGCTCCTCGGAAATCCTGAAGCGCAACCGGGATATTCTCGACACGTCTGCTGAGGCGCTTCTCAAGAAGGAGACCCTGACTGCGGACGATCTTGCCGAGCTGACCACGACCCTGGCACGGCCGGGCCAGCCGAAAAATGTCCACCCGCTTCGCAAGGCAAAGCCGCGCCCTGGTGATGCTGCTGAGGATGGCAAGACCTAAGCGGATGGGGCCTCGATTGCGCGGTTTGATGGCGCGCAAGTCGGGCCTGACGCTTCAGGTGCATGATGGCTGCCTATCAACCCGGTCTGGAGACTTACATGATCCGTAAACATGCGCTGCACGCCCTTTTGGCGGCAGCATGCCTGGCCCTCGCCGCCTGTGCCACGTCCACGCCGTACCAGCGCGATGATGCGGGCTATGGATACAGCGACCGAGCACTGTCTGAGGCGCGCTATGAGGTGTCGTTCCGCGGCAATGCGGCGACCTCTGAGGAAGACACCCAGACCTTCGTCCTTTACCGCGCGGCGGAGATTGCCCGCGATAAGGGAGCGCCTGCCTTTCGCGTTCTCGGCGAGACCGTCGAGACGGTGGACGTGGAGCGCCCGTTTTCCTGCTATTCGCCCTACTACATGACGCACATGGCGGGATCGGCGACGGTGACGGAGGAAGAAACCAAGGCCGTTGCGAGCATTGAACTACTGTCCGCGGTGCCAGATGACCTGCCGGGCGGCGTGTTCCTGACCGAGAACATCCTGAGCGACCTTGCAAGCTGTGTGGGATAAGGCGGGCTTTCAGCTCAAACAGGCGCTGTGCGCTCTCTCAGTTGGGCTACAAAGTCTGCGTGATCGGCATGCAGCGTTTCGCCGGAAATGGCCGTGCCGTCCGGGCGGTATCCGCTGACGCGGCCGTGTTCTGATATCAGGATCGCGACGGGCGCCTTGTCGGCCTGGATGGCAACGCCGGCTCCATGGCGATGCATATTGCTGCGCTGGCGGACGATGGCCGCCACAGCCAGCCTGGGAGAGATCTCCCTGATCTGCAGATCATAGCTCACCGCCATGGCCACCACACCTTTCCGGCAAAGCCGATGAGAGGTGGCACAAGCGTGATGGGTGTGAGGCTGAGGCTGCCGCTTGCATTGGCTGCAAAGACCTGGCCCTGGAAATTGGGCCGCACAGTCAGCGCAATCGGCAGGACGGGCCCGCCGCCATGCAGCAGCGGCGAGAGATGCCCAAAAAGCTGTCCCGTTTCCGCCGGATCATCAAATCCGAACTCGAGGTCGGCTTCGGCAGGACCGAACTGTATGCGCTTGAAGCAGGCTCCGATGAGGCTTGGCGCGGCGCCAGCCATGCGGCTGATGCTGGCTGCAGACGGTCGCCAGGCGCGCTCCTTCGGTTCTTTCCGTGGCTTTTTCGCCGCTTCGGGAATACTCGGCAGTTTGATCCAGGGCGTCAGGCCGCCGAGCAGCTTCAGCCTCACGGTAATTGGTGCTTTTGATGGCCAGTTCAGCTGTCCTTCCAGCCGCAAAGGCGTCGCCAAAAGAATCAGGACCGCCAACAGGACGGCCCCAACCAGCGCGGCCAGGGTCCAGAGCAGGGCCGCTAACATCGGCTCAGTCTTTCTTGCCGCCGCCCTCTTTCTCTGAGGGTTTTTCCATGGCGTGGGCAGCGGTTTCGCCCAGGGCTTCGGCGAGCGTGCGCATAGCGCCCTTGATGCCTTCCACACGCGCGCCGTTCTGGTCGATGATGACCGCGCCGAGCGGCTTGATACCGCCACCTGCACCCGTGCCTGCGCCGGGCCCGCCCTTCGGCGATGATCCGCCGCCTGCGCCGAACCCGAAGCCATAACTCACCATCGGGATGATGTAGGCGCCGTCGCGCTCTATCGGGTCGCCGAGCACGTTGCGTGCGTCCAGCAACTTGTCGAGTTCCTCAACGGTGCCTTTGAGCAGGCGTTCAACATCGTCCATGGGGAGGTCTCCATCAGCTTGGGTTCAGGACGGGGGAGTGGACAGGCTGGCCAGGGCCTCGCTTGTGACGTGGCAATTGGCGGTCGCGGCGCAGTCCGCGGTTGGCGTCAGGTCGATCGTGGCCGTGGCTTCGTATTCCCGCTGCGGGCTGTCGTGCCAGAGGCTCTCGATCTCGTAGACGCCGAAATTATACTGGAACAGGGCGTCAGCAGACTGGCGGTAAGTGCAGGTGGTGATCGGCGAGGTGCGCAGCGTGGTCACGCAGTCGGTCTTTTCGTCGACCACGGTGAAGGTCTCAGCCTCGCGGCTGTCGGCGATGTCCACCATGCGGCGGAACAGTGCCGCTTCGACCTCTTCTTCGCTGGTCTCCACATTGCCGCGGAAAGTCACCTGCACGATGGTGTCGGAGAGGTCTTCGCTGACATAGCCATGTCGCCCTTCGTCGGGCTGGTAGGGCGTTGGCCCCGTCGCGCATCCCGACAGCGCGATCGTTGAGAGGATTGCGATGCTGCCGAGGGTGCGTGCGATTGAGGCGTTCGCCATGGCCGTTCTCCTGAAAGATCCGTTTTCTGGATTTCAGGATGCAGCGGACGCGTTGCGCTCACCTTGACCGCGATCAACCGGATGGGTCATGCGCCGGTATGGCGGGTGAGACTCTTGATGACGAGCCTTTGGCGTCCGTCTTCCTCTACCGTGCAGGCCTCAAGGGTGAACCAGCACCGCTGGCCGTCGGGCGTGACGATTGCGAGGCTTTCCGGGTCGGCGGCAGCCTCCATGCGGTGGCGCGTATAGGCAGGGCCATAGGCGCGCGGCGGCAGTCTGCTGTCGATCAGCGCTTCAATCTCGGCCCTGCCGTGCAGGTCGCCGAAAGGTGAGGCGGTCGACCAGACCCCGTCAGGGTGAAACAGGTTCGCCGCGGCCTCGCCATCGCGCCTGTCAACGCAGTCGAGGAATCGCATAAGAAGCGCGCGTTTCGATCTGCGCGCCGCGTAATCTGTGTGGAGTAGGGCGTGGGCTGTGTGGGAGCCTGGCGTATCCAGTTCGGTCTCATAGAGCTTGGCAACGTCGCGGTTTTCATAGGACTTCCGACGCGGCGCGTCCGTGTCGATGCTGTAAACTGCCTTGGCGCGCTTTTGCAGGATGTCCGGGTCCATGGATTTCGGCTCGCCGCCGCCGCCGAGACACCCGCCGACGCAGGCCATCACCTCGATGGCCACATAGTCATCGTGCCAGTCATCGGTTTGCAGCATACGCTGAGCCGCGGCGATGCCATTGCACACCGCCACGGTGCCGATGCCTGGAACATCTGCGGTTTTCACGCCGTCCTGAACGCCGCGTAATTGCTGCCAGTCCAATTGATTCGAGCGGTCTGCGCCTGCAAGATGGGAGGCGGTGCGCACCATGGCCTCCATCACCCCGCCGGACGCGCCGAAGATCTGCCCCGCGCCTGTACTCTCGCCGAGTGGGCTGTCGAACTGGCCGTCCTCATCCAGTGCGCCGAAGGCGATGTCTCGCGAGCGGATCATCCGGGCCAGTTCCCGCGTTGTGAGAACATGGTCGACATCGCCCGCCATGCCGGGGCGTTCGGATTCGTCCTTCTTTGCCGTGCAGGGCATGACGCTGACGACATAGGGCTCGGCTTTTCCGCTCTCAAAGTCGGGGCCGAGTGCGCGCGCGAACTGGCCGCGCTTCGTCACCGCGCCATGCATCTGCTGCGGCGACTTCGTAGTGCTGAGATGGGCGAGGAGGTCGGGCCGGTTCAGCTCGACCCAGTTCACCCAGCCCGGGCAGCAGGAGGTGAAGAGGGGAAGATTCTCACCTGCTTTCACCCGCCCCAACAGCTCCGTGCCTTCTTCCATGATGGTGAGATCAGCGGCGAAATTGGTGTCGAAGACATAGTCGAATCCCAGCGCGCGCAGAGCATTGATCAGCCGGCCCGTGCTGACCGTGCCGGGCCTCAGACCAAACTCCTCGCTGATGGCGATGCGCGTGGCCGGGGCGACCTGCACCACCGAGACACGCCTGCGGGAGTCGAGGGTGCGCAGCACATCATGCCAGTGGGGCGCCTCGATAAGCGCGCCGACGGGGCAAACCAGCGTACACTGGCCACAGGAGATGCAACCTGTGTCGCCCAAGGGTTGGTCGAACACAGTCACGGGCATGCGCTCGAAGCCGCGCTCGGCAAATCCGATCACATGCAGTTGCTGGCCAGGCTCGCCGCAGGCGTCTGCGCAGAGCCCGCACTCGATGCATTTGGACAGGTCGCGCCAGATGCTCGGCGAGGTGTGGTCGGTGGAGGTGTGCTCGGGATGGCTGGGCGATCCTGGCGGAACCTCTGGCCAGCGCTCCTCCCACTGGTGCTCGGCCACCAGGCGCTGGAGCTGGCAATCGCCATTGACCTCACAGCGCATGCAATCATTGGGGTGGCGCGCCAACAGCCATTCAGCATTTGTGGCGCGGAAGTCCTTCAGCGAGGCGGTGTCCGTCTCGATGACGGCGCCGTCTGTGGCCGGTGTACTGCAGGCGGGCTGCGGCTTGGCCTCGCCCTCCACATCCACAAGGCACATGCGGCAGACCGAGTGGGCCGGCAAACCGGGATAATGGCACAGCGTCGGGACATGGGCGCCGACGGCCTTTGTGGCGTCGAGCAGGGTCGCGCCCTCCTCGAGTTCGACGTCCCGGCCGTTGACCGTCAGCTTGATCATACGCATTCGTCCTTGCTGGACATCAGCCTAGAATATTGTCGCTCCGCAGACCGTGAGAAGTTTGACCTCCGTCAATACACTGCGCGCTTCAGGATGCGGTGGCCGAGACGATCCAGGCCGCGGCACCGAGTTTCACCGCGCCGTCGCTGAATTGGCGGGACATCAGCGTCTCAGTGAGGCGGCCACGCACCGTCTCCAATACGTCGCCGGCATCGCTCAGGAGACGACT
This sequence comes from Pseudomonadota bacterium, assembly GCA_038527085.1. Classification (GTDB taxonomy): domain Bacteria; phylum Pseudomonadota; class Alphaproteobacteria; order Caulobacterales; family Hyphomonadaceae; genus UBA5336. Next base: position 5,984 of record JBCBGD010000164.1, read on the forward strand.
GAGAGGGCCAAGCTCGAGCATGAAGGCGGCGGTGTCTTCGGCGCTTTTGCCCGGAAGGGCCAGCTCTCCCTGCCAGGGCTTGATGTCGATGCCCTTCCAGCCACCAGCTCCAAGGATACGGCGGACGCGGTCGGCATCGGCAAAGGCAAACGGTCCTGGCGCGCCTTCAGGTGGCCGCTCGGGCGGGGCCGGCAGCAACGGCATGGCGATCTGTAGGGGCAGCGTAGCCCACTCGTTCTTCTCGGGAGCCTGCCAGCAGGCAAACACCATCCGGC
>JBCBGD010000165.1:0-6249 GCA_038527085.1 Pseudomonadota bacterium
CGCCTGTGGTGTGAGCGTGCCCGATTTAGGCAGCAAACAGGATCAGGAAGCCCAGCACGATGGAGAACAGGCCGAGGGCTTCTGCAAGGGCGGCGCCCACGAACAGGTTGCCGGTCTGTGCAGGGGCAGCCGACGGGTTGCGCAGGGCACCGTCAAGGAAGCTGCCGAAAATGTTGCCCACACCGATGGCCGCGCCGATGGCACCGATGGTGGCCAGGCCTGCGCCGATGTATTTCATGCCGAGTGCGATATCACCTTCCATGGGGACGATCTCCTGTTTGGGAAGCTTGCTGTGAGTTCATGTGCGCCCGTGAAGCGCGTTCGTGGGTTCGGGTCAAGCGCGACCTTAGGCGCGGAACGCCGCAGTTCGCGTCTGAGGTTAGTGTCCTGGGTGCAGCGCGTCTGAGAGGTAGACGCAGGTGAGGATGGCGAAGACGTAGGCCTGCAGGCCCGCGACAAGGAATTCAAGCGCCGTGATGGCCACAGCCAGCAGCACCGTAGCAGCCGATCCGACAATGCCGAGGGCGCCGGCACCGGCCATCAAAGCAGCAAAGCTGACGAGCAGTTTCAGCATGATGTGGCCTGCCAGCATGTTGGCGAACAGGCGGAAGGCGAGGGTCAGGGGACGTGCGAAATAGGAAATGATCTCGATCGGGATCAGGAGCGGCATCACGAATAGCGGGACGCCCGACGGCGCGAACAGCTTCAGCCATCCAAGACCGTTCTTCACAATGCCAAGAATGGTCACGAGGGCGAACACGATGAGGGCGAGCAGGCCGGTGACCACGATGTGGCTGGTGGTGGTGAAGGCATAAGGCCACATGCCGATCAGATTCGCCGCCAGGATGAAGAAGAACAGCGAGAAGACGAACGGGAAGTATTTCAGCCCGTCTTCGCCCGCTGTCGATCGGATCATGTCGGCGATGAATTCATAACTCATCTCGCCGAGGGACTGGACCCTGCCGGGCACCAGTTCGGCCTTGCGCGAGGCCATGAAGAAGAAGCCTGCAACCAGCACCGTGGCCAGCAGCATGAACAGCGCGGCGTTGGTGATGGAAATGTCCCATCCGCCAAGGTCGAGCTCGTGGAAGGTCTTCACTTCAAACTGGGAAATCGGATCGATTGCGCCGTCAGCCATTCTCGCCGTCTCGCTCTGTCTCATCCTGCGGCGGGGAGGACGCCGCTTGTTGTTTAACCGCGTCGCGCGCCATTTGCTGCGCTGCACGGATCATGTTCAGAAACCCGGCCGCCATTCCGAAGACCAGAAAGATCAGCAGCGCCCATGGACCGGTCCCGGCCAGCCTGTCAATGGTGTAGCCGATCAATGCGCCGATCCCCAGGGCGACGGCCATGCCGAAGCTATGGGTCAGTGCAGCGGCCACGCCAGAGGCTTGTTTGTTGACGGAATGGTCGTTTTGCTTGGGCTGGCCAGCCTTTTTCGCCGCCTCGATGCGCGCTTTCAGGTCTTCTGTCTCGCCCATGGCGCGCTATTCTGCCGCAACCAGTTCTTCGGCAGTCCCAAGATCAACAGACACCAGTTTGGATACGCCTTTTTCGCGCATTGTCACGCCGAAAAGCCGGTCCATGCGGCTCATGGTGACCGGATTGTGGGTGATGACGATGAAGCGCGTGTCGGTGCGTCGGCGCATTTCGTCGAGCATGCGGCAGAAGCGGTCAACATTGGCGTCGTCCAGAGGCGCGTCGACCTCGTCCAGCACGCAGATCGGAGCAGGGCGCGACAGGAAGACCGCGAAGATCAGCGCGGCGGCCGTCAGCGCCTGCTCGCCGCCTGACATCAGGTTCAGCGTGCCGAGGCGCTTGCCGGGTGGCTGGGCCATGATTTCCAGGCCCGAGGCGAGCGGGTCGTCAGCGTCCACAAGGCGCAGCTCGGCCTGGCCGCCGCGGAAGAGCGCGGTGAACAGCGCCTTGAAGTGCTCGTTGACCGTCTCGAAGGCTTCCAGCAGGCGGCCACGGCCCTCAGCGTTCAGCGCATCGACCCCTTCGCGCAGCTTCGCGATGGCGGCGGTGAGATCGGCCTTTTCGGTTTCCTGGCTGCCCATGCGTTCGGCAAGTTCCTCGGCCTCGGCTTCGGCCTCCATGTTGACCCCGCCAAGGGCGTCGCGGTCGCGCTTGAGCACCATGGCGCGGTTTTCCGCCTCGCGCTGGTCGAGTTCCAGGAGGGTTTCTTCCTCAAGCCCTGCCTTGGCGAGCGTGAGCAGGCCCTCAGGCTGGCGCTGGAAGGTCTCGCGGGCGTGTTCGATGACATCGGCGAGGCGGGATTCGTAGTTCTCCAGCTTCACCTTCGAGCCAGCGACCTGTTCGCGCGCGCGGCCTGCAGCGGTTTCGGCCTGGCGCAGGGTCGATTCGGCTTCGCGCAGGGAGGTTTCGCGTTCGGCGAGCTTGTCGGCGGCGGATTTGCGCTCGGTTTCGTGGCCCTCCACGCGGGTGGTGAGGCTTGCGACTTCCGCGGCCACGGCGTCCGGATCAATGACCATGGCGTTGGCCTGATCTGCCGCCTCGCGGCGACGTGCAACAAGCTTTTCGAGGCGCTGTTCAGCTGAAGATTTGCGCCCGGCCCAGGTCTGCAGGTCGCGCTCCAGCCCGGCGCGGCGTTTTTCCGCCTGCTCTCGGCCGTGGGTGAGGTCTGTGAGGCGCCCGCGCGCTTCCGTCTCGGCTTCGCGGGCGGCCTGGACAGAGGCGCGCGCGCTGGAGAGCTCGGCTTCGAGCTGGTCGAAACCGCCTTCCGCGCCGACGGGATCTGTGGCCGACAGCGTGTCGCGCGCGAGGGCGAGGTCGCCCCTGATGCGGCTAGCGGCTTCGCGCACGCTTTCATGCTTCACGCTGGCGCGTTCCAGCGCCTGGCGGGCGTCTGCGGCAGCGCGGCGGGCGGAATTCAGCGCCTGGCCGGCTGGCGCGACGGTCGCGCGCTCCTTGCGCAAAGCCTCTTCAGCCTCCAGCCGTAACTGCTTTAGCTCTTCGCGCAGGGCGCTGGCATCATTCAGGGCGTCCTGGAGGGCAGGAAGCTCAGCCTCGGCGGCTTCGAGTCGGGCTTGCTGCGCCAGACGTTCAGCCGCGCTCACGGGCGCCTTTGGCGTGCGGACAAAGCCGTCCCAGCGCCAGAGATGGCCCTCGGTGCTGACGAGGCGTTGGCCCGGCCGCAATTGCGCTGCGAGCCCTGCGCCCTCTGATGCGCCAACCACGCCGCACTGGGCGAGGCGCGCGGAAAGCTCTCCGGGAGCCTCGACGAATTCGGCAAGCGGGCGCGCGCCTTGGGGCAGGGGCTGGCCAGGTGCGCCGCCGCCTGCCCAATACAGCGCCGCGGCGCTGTCTGTTGGCGCCTGTAGGTCGTCTCCCAGCGCGGCCGCAACGGCCTTCTCATAACCATCCTCGGTGCGGATCGACTGGATCACGGGCGGGGCAGACGGGCCCTGGCTTGGCTGGAGCAGGCGCTTCAAGCCGGAGATTTCCGCTTCCAATGCGCCCAGCGCCGTCTTGGCTTCGCTGTGGGCGGGCTCTGCGCCTGTCTCGGCTTCGCGAGCGTCAGCCAATGCGGCTTCAGCGGCTTCCTGGGCGCGCTCGGCATCCTGAAGCGCCAGTTCCGCTTCGTTTTCGCGGCGTTCAGCCTCGGCGGCGGCCTGTTCCAGCGCGGAAATGTCAGGCAGTGCGGCGAGATCGGCGGTGATCTGGCGCTCCTGCGCCTCAAGGCCGGACACGCGTTTTTCTGCGGCCTGGCGGGCGTTGCGGGCGGCATGCTGGCGTGCACGGGCTTCTGAGAGTTTCTGTTGAACGCCATCGGCGGCCCCTTCGGCCTCGCGAAGGCGCGTTCGGGCGGCCTCGACGGCCTCACGCGCAGCGGCTTCCTTTTGGGCGTTCTCTCCAGCGTCCATCACCGGCAGGGCACTGATTTCCGCCTGCGTGGTCTCAAGCGCCTGCTGGGCCTCAGCGATGGCTGCCTGTTCGCGCTCCATGTCTTCGATGAGACGGCCAGCCTCGGCTTCAAGGCGCGCTTTCGCATCCGCAGCGGCCTTGTGTTCGGCTTCCAGCCGGGCCAGCGCGATGCGCGCCTGGCCGAGCTTTGCACCCGCGAGAGCCTCAGCTTCCCGCAAAGCGCCAATGCCGTCGCCGGCCTCGATGCGGGCGGTTTCGGCTGTGGCGACCTCGCGCGTGAGACGCTCGACATCAGCCTTGGCAGTGTTGAGGGCCTCTGTGGCCTCTGCAACGCCCGCTTTGGCCGCTTCCCATTTCAGATGGGCGGCGAAGGCCTCAAGGGCGGAAATCTCGTCTGACAGCGTCTTGTATTTGCGCGCCTTTCGGGCCTGTCGCTTCAGGCTTTCCAACTGGCGTTCAACTTCGACGGAAACCTCGGTGAGGCGCTCAAGGTTGGTCTCGGCCGCGCGAAGCTTCAGCTCGGCCTCGTGACGACGGGAATTCAGGCCCGCTATGCCGGCGGCCTCTTCAAGGATGCGGCGGCGATTCTGGGGCTTTGACGCGATCAGTTCGCTGATCTGGCCCTGGCGCACGAGGGAGGGCGAGTTTGCGCCAGTCGAGGCATCGGCAAACAGGAGTTGAATGTCCTTGCCGCGGACGGTCCGGCCATTCAGCTTGTAGGTCGAGCCGGCACCGCGCTTGAGGCGGCGGAGCACTTCCAGCGTGTCATTGTCGTTGAACTCTGCCGGCGCCGTGCGACCCGTATTGTCCAGGGTGAGCGCGACTTCAGCGCTCTCGCGGGCAGGTCGCCCTTCGGCACCTGAGAAGATCAAGTCGTCCATTTCGCCGCCGCGCATGGCGCGCGCGGAGGACGCGCCCATGACCCAGCGCAGGGCTTCGAGCAGGTTGGACTTGCCGCAGCCATTCGGCCCGACGATGCCCGTCAGGCCAGGTTCAACCAGCAGATCCTGGGGGTCCACGAAGGACTTGAAGCCGGCAATGCTCAGTTTTGTGATGTGCATGCCGGCTCCTGAACTTACTCCGCACCCGCGGTTTCGGGCGTTTCTTCAGCGTCTGCGGGTTCGGCCTGCGCGGCAGCTTCCTCGCTGACGGATCCGTCTGCGGGCGGCTCGATGCCCAGCGCGCCGAGCTCAAGGTCGATCAGGGCTGAGAGACCTTCGGGCGTGCGCGATTGCAGCGTGTTGTCGAGGACGTTGCCCTGGAGGACGAGCGTGGGGGTGGACGCCACGCCATACTCGTCGCCGGTGAGGATCACATCGGCGATGGTCTGGCGGATCTCACGGTCGGTGATACACGCATCGAACTCTTCTTCGGTCGTGATGCCATGGCGCTCGGCGATGGCCATCAGCGCAGGCTTCACCGCGCCCTGGCGCGTGGCCGCGAGGATGCCGGGCTGGGCTTCGAACAGGTCGTCGATCACGTCATAGTACTTGTCAGGCCCGGCGCAGCGGGCCAGCGCAAACCCGGCAACAGCCACATTTGCCGGTGGGGTCGGGAATTCGCGGAACACGAACTTCACGAGCCCGGTCTCGACATAGTCTTCCTTGATGGTCGGCATGACCTGCTCATGGAACTGCAGGCAGGCCCCACAGGTGACAGAGGCGTACTCGATCAGGGTCACGGGCGCGTCGGCGTCACCGAGGACCATGTCGACGATGCCGTCGGAATTGGCGGCGGGGGCGCTGGAGCCCGTCTCATCGCCCGTCGCACTGCCGCAGGCGGCAAGGGCGATCATGGCAAAGGCGGAGAGGGCGGCGCGGCGGGTGAACGGGCGCATCTGCATAACCTTTTCTTAGCAATCGTGAGTCGGCTCAGTTTCCAAATGGTTAATGCCGCGGGCCGTGTCGACCTTAAGGGCGGGCATCACACCTTTGGTGCTGCCGATACCATGGCTTTGCCAAGCGAAACAGTTGCTGCGCGCAGACGCGGGCATTCGATCTCAGCCGCCGCGCGTTCGAGCGCTGACAACTCAGACGCCGAAAGCGTACGCGGGCGCAGATTTACGGGCGTCGGCGCAGGGGCGCCGGGCAGGGGGCCTTGTACGATCTTCAGCTTGGAGATGTGGCCGCCGACAGCGGTCTTCAGGCGCGAGCGGATCTGCTCGCCCTGGTGCTGGATGATCGGCGCGGCCTGGGGGATGACGCGCAGGGTCAAAGTGCGCTCGCCCTTTTTTCCGCTGAGTTTTTCAGGCGCGCAGTATTTCGCGAGGTCTTCGCCGACCAGCTCGCGCCATTGGGCTTTCAGCCGCGCGATGCCTGCGCCGGGCTCTGGCAGGTTCTTGCGGGTGTACTGGGCCGCGAT
>JBCBGD010000166.1:0-6196 GCA_038527085.1 Pseudomonadota bacterium
TTGTGAAGTTCCAGATCGGCGGCGGCGGCTTCCAGCACCTGCATCATCTCGCCCGCCAGGCGGCGCGTGGCTTCGCTCATGGGTTCAGCCTTTGCTGGCTCCAGCCCTTGGAGGCGGCGTCATAGGAGTACAGCCGGCGATCGTGGAGGCGATAGGCCTGTGACTGCCAGAACTCGATGCTGGACGGCACAAGGCAATATCCCCCCCAATAGGGCGGGCGCGGCACATTCTCTTCATCGCTGTAGGTCTCGGTGAACAGCGCCACGCGCGCTTCCAGCGCGCCGCGCGAGGCGAGTGGGCGGGACTGGTCGCTCGCCCAGGCGCCGATCTGGCTCTCGCGGGCGCGCTCGGCAAAATAGGCGTCAGCTGCCTTTGGTGAGACGGGCACAACGCGGCCTCTCAGGCGGACCTGGCGCTCATTCGACTTCCAGTGAAACAAGAGCGCGGCTGCGCCATTCTTGGCCAACTGCCCCGCCTTTGCGCTGCCGAGATTGGTATAGAAGGTGAAGCCGTCCTCGCTGAAATCCTTAAGCAACACGATGCGGGCATCGGGCAACCCGTCGGCGTCCACGGTCGCCAGCGTCATCGCGTTCGCGTCGCTGATCTCGCCAGCGCGCGCTTCGCCGAGCCACTGGCCAAACAGCGCGATCGGGTCACCCGCCTCGGGAATCAGGGGGCGATCCTCCTGCGCGCCATAGGCATCGGCAGAGGGGGTGGGCGGGATGAGGGAGGCACTGGCGGCCATGAATTGTGTCCTTCCGCTGTGGCGGTTTGTCTGTTTCCCAACCTTCGGCTAGGCAGGTCAATAGGGCTCTCTGAAAGGTATTTCATGTCCCATAACACGTTCGGCCATCTCTTCCGCGTCACCACGTGGGGCGAAAGCCATGGGCCAGCCCTGGGCTGTGTGGTGGATGGCTGCCCGCCGGGACTGGCGCTGGACGAGGCCTGGATCCAGGGCTTTCTCGACAAGCGCCGGCCGGGCACATCGCGATTCGTGACCCAGCGCCGCGAGCCAGACGCGGTGAAGATTCTGTCGGGCGTGTTTGAGGACGACCGCACGGGCGGGCCAGTGACCACAGGCACGCCGATCTCCCTAATGATCGAGAATGTCGACCAGCGATCGAAGGATTACAGCGAGATCCGCGACCGCTACCGCCCCGGCCATGCCGACTACACCTATGACGCCAAATATGGCGTGCGGGACTATCGCGGCGGCGGGCGCAGCTCTGCGCGCGAAACCGCCGCGCGGGTGGCGGCGGGCGCCGTAGCGCGGCGGGTGTTGGGAGACGGCGTCACAATCCGCGGCGCGGTGGTCCAGATCGGGCCACACATGATCGATCCGGAAGCCTGGGATTGGGCCGAGACTGAAAACAATCCCTTCTGGTGCCCGGATGCGGGCGCAGCCAGAACCTGGGAATCCTACCTCGACGAGGTGCGCAAAGCGGGCAGTTCGGCAGGCGCGATCGTGCAGGTTGAGGCCTCCGGCGTGCCAGCAGGATGGGGCGCACCGGTCTATGGCAAGCTGGACGCGGAACTCGCCGGCGCGATGATGTCAATCAACGCCGCCAAGGGCGTTGAGATCGGCGCTGGCTTTGCCGCTGCCAGCCTGAGCGGTGAAGACAATGCGGACCAGATGCGCGCCGGCAACGAAGATGGCCCGCGTTTCCTCTCCAACAACAATGGCGGTGTGGCAGGCGGCATTTCCACCGGCCAGGACATCGTCGTGCGCCTGGCCATCAAACCGACCTCATCAATCCTGAATGAGGTGCAATCCATCACGCGCAAGGGTGAGGAGGTCGACGTGCGCACCAAGGGCCGCCATGACCCTTGTGTCGGCATCCGCGCCGTGCCCGTGGCCGAAGCGATGCTGGCCTGCGTGCTGGCCGATGCGAAATTGCGCCACAGGGGTCAGGTGGGGTGAGCGTTCGGCTCCTCATCCATGGCGTGCCGGATTCGCCTGCGGTGTGGGGGCCTCTGATCAAGGCACTGGGCGCGGAGGCGCCGATCGAGGCGCCTGCCCTGCCCGGATTTCACGATCCGCTGCCAAGCGGGTTCCACCCGAACAAGGACAGCTACGCCAACTGGGTCGTCTCAGAGATGGAACGCCTCCACGCCGCGACGGGCCCCGTTGACCTCGTGGGACATGACTGGGGCGCCCTGCTTGTCCTGCGCGCGGCCAGCCTGCGCCCGGAGCTTGTGCGAAGTTGGGCCATCTCCAACGCAATGATCGACCCGGACTATTCAGGCCACACCATCGCTCGCGCCTGGGCCACGCCTGTGCTGGGTGAGATCGTCATGGCGCTCACGCGCAAGGCGGCGCTGGCAAAATCGCTTGCGGAAAACGGCCTTCCCGAAGACATCGCGCAAAAGGAAGCGGCCGCCTGGAATCCGTCGATGCGGCGCTGCATCCTCGGGCTCTACCGCTCCGCCGTCGGCCTGCGCTTCAGCGGCGACTGGGTCACGCGGCTTGAGGACTTGCCCGAGCGCGGCCTGGTTCTCTGGGGCGAGACGGATCCTTACGTGCCGCTCAAATTCGGCACCGCCTTTGCCGAGCGCCATGGCGTACCCTTCCACCTGGAGCCAGATGCGGGACACTGGGCCATCGCCGAGCGCGCCGAAAGCATCGCCGAGGCCCTGAAAACCCACTGGCAGGACTGAAGCTCAGGCAAACACTGCCTCGATGTTCGAGATCAGCCGATCCATGGCCGGATCCTCAAGCGGCTCGTCTCGGCGCACGATCCACATATCGAAATGCAGGTCCTCGACGGGGCCGAACACCTCCACGAGGTGGCTTTCTTCAAGGCCGATGAACCGTGGCAGCAGGGCCAGCGCGCGGTTGTTGTGCGTCGCGGCCAGGATCAAGGCCGTGGAGTTCATGCGAAAGCGGATATTCTCCTCGCCAACATGCTCCGCGATCCACTTCGCGCTGGGCAGGTGCGCCATGGAAGGGACATGGGCGATCCAGTCCTGGCCCTTCAGCTGTTCAAGCGTGACGAAGGCCATTCCCTCGAAATGCTCCCTGGCGCCAAATACGGAGAATGATCCGTAATTCCGGGAGGTGTGCTTGCGTGCCTTGAGCGCGCCGCGCTCGGGCCTCTGGTTGCGCAGGGCCAGATCGGCCTCGCCTTTCGTGAGATCGACAAAGGCGTTGGTGGGGCGCAGCTCAAGGTCGATGCCGTCGAGCCCGTCCTGCAGCCTTGAGAGATGGCGCGAGAGAAAGCCGCCGATGAGTTCGCCGCAGGTGAGGATGATTGTCCTGCGGCTCGCCTGCGCCTGCCTCAAAGCCTCGGCCCAAGCCCCAGCGCCGTCCGCCATCGCGAGCGCCGCTGGAGCAAGCGCCTTTGCCAGCTTTGTGGGCTCAGCGCCCTCAAGCCCTCGGTCAAAGAGCTTTGCACCAAGACGGGACTCAAGCGCTGAAATGCGCCGGCTGATCGTTGCTTGCGTTGTGCCTTCGGCCCGCGCCGCTGCAGAGAAGCTGCCATTGCGCAGGACGGCGTGGAACCAGCGGATTTCCTGCCAGTCTGTCATCGCGCGCCTCCCGAAGACATCAAAGGGCCATACAAATACGTATGGCGCAATGCACAATCTGGGAATTCAGAACACGGGCGTGGGCGCGCATTTTCTGTCCGTGGGAACAGACACAGGAGAGACACCCATGGCCAACCTCAAAGGAAAAATCGCCCTTATCACTGGCGGCAGCCGCAGCCTCGGGCGCAATGCCGCCCAGCACCTTGCCAATGCAGGCGCTGATGTGATCATCACCTATGTGCGCAGCGCCGTCGCGGCTGAAGAAACCGTGGCAGACTTGAGAGCAAGGAACGTGCGCGCCGCGGCGCTTCAGGTAGACCTCACAGGGTCAGCCAGCCTGCCCGCCTTCAAGCAGGCCTTCACGCAGCAACTCGCCGACTGGGACGCGCGCCAATTCGACATCCTCGTGAACAATGCCGGCATCACCAGCGAGCATCCCTTTGGACAGATCCCCGAGGAGGAGCTCGATCGGCTCTATGAGACCAACTACAAGTCCCTCGTGCTGCTGACCCAACACCTCGAGCCGATGATCAAGGATGGCGGGCGCATCATCACCATGGGCACAGGGCTGACGCGCGTCACCTTCTCACCCATGGTGGTCTATGCTGCGATGAAGGCCGCCGTGGAGACATTCACGCGCTACCTGGCCGCAGACCTCGGGAAGCGCGGTATCACGGTGAACGCCCTTGCGCCGGGTGGAATCGACAATGATTTCAACGCAGACCGCTTCGAAAAGATGCCGCAGATGCGGGACTATCTCGCCAGCCAGACGGCCTTGGGGCGCATGGGGCAGACCGAGGACATCGGCCCGATCACGGCCTTTCTGGCTTCGGACGATGCGGGCTGGATAACAGGTCAGCGGATCGAGGCCAGTGGCGGCTTCAAGCTGTAACGCACCGATCGCCAAGAAATTGACCGCCCCCAGAGCATCCGCTTCGGGGGCGGCTTTTCGTTTTGCCCCAGTGACCTATGTCGGTTTCCGTGATCACGCGCATCTTTCTCGCCCTTGTTGGGCTCATGTTCATTGCCTTCGGGTTCTGGAGCCTCACCGATCCCTTGGGCATGACCTCCAGCCTCGGCGTCGAGGTTGGTGGGCCAAATGGCGCGTTTGAGATGGCGGGCATCTATGGCGGGGTCAGCCTCGGCGCAGCGGCGCTCTCTTTGGCGGGCGCGGCTATGACCAGAATGACACGGCCTGCGCTGTGGTTTCTCGTCACTTATATGGGCGGGTACTGCTTCGCCCGCGTGGTTGCCTGGATGCTCCATGGCGGGCCGACCAGTGACTTCTATGCTTTCATCGCGTTCGAAGCGGCAGTTCTGGTCGGAGCGCTCATCGCATTGAGGGCGACAGGGCGATAAGCTTGGCCTGCGATAGCGGTCTCGCCTGCATCGCCAACATAATCAGGAGACACCATGCGCCTCGCCCTGAGCACCTGGACCGACATAGAAGCCTGGCTGGAGCGGTCTGACACAATCGTCTTGCCGATTGGATCGTTCGAGCAGCACGGGCCGAACGGCTTCATCGGCACGGATGCGCTCTGCCCGGAAATCATCGCCAATCACGCCGAAGCCACCGCCAGCGAGGACATCCTCGTCGGCCCGACTTTCAACATTGGCTGCGCGCAGCATCACCTGGCGTTTCCCGGCACGGTCACCCTGCGCCCCTCGACCATGATCGCCGCCATGGTGGATTGGACCGACAGCCTTGTGCGACATGGCTTTCGCAATCTGTTCTGGCTGAATGGCCATGGCGGCAACATCGCGACGATCGAAGCGGCGTTTGCTGAAATCCGCGCTAAACGCAGCTTCGATCCGAACGGGGCCCAGAACCAGCCTGAGCTCAATCTCAAACTGCGCAACTGGTGGGACTACAAAGAGGTCAAGCGCCTCTGCGAAGACCTCTACCCCGTCGGACATGGCGCCCATGCCACCGCGTCTGAAGTCTCCGTCACCTATTTCGGGTACCCAGATCATGCCCGCCATGATGTCGAGATGTCACCGAAAGTGGCGCCGTTTGGCTCCATCGGTGACGCGGTGCAATACCGCGCCAAGTTTCCTGATGGGCGCATCGGCTCCGATCCGAGCCAATCGAGCGCTGAGGACGGCGCAAGGATCGTTGAGACGGCCGCGCAATGCCTGGTCAGGGAACTCACGAAATGGTCCTGACGATCTGAACTGCGACAGAAAAAAGCCCGCCGCACAGATGCGCGACGGGCGAGGTAAGCTTGCTTTCAGAAATTCAGGTCCGGCTCAGTAAACCGTCTGCCCGACGCCGCCGTCGAGAACGATCGGTCCGGCTGGCTCAGGCTGGCGCACACGCTCGACCTGGCGTTGTCGCGTTTCCATCCGGGTACGGATCTGGCGCACACACTGATTGGCCGAACCGGCGGTTTGGATCAGCTTCAGGCCAGGCCCATATTGGCGCAGCAGGGAACGCTCATTGCAGTCACGCTCCGGCGATTGCGGGGCACAGGACAGTTGACCATTGGCGCGGCGGACAAGCGCCTCACCTTTCTGACACGCATAGGACTGTGCCTGTTCAAAGCTTGGCTGGTCGCCTTCGATCGTGCCGAGCGTGAATTGCATCCGCGTGCCCGCCATACAGCGGTAGATCTCGCCCTCGTAATTGCCAGGTACGGAGCGCTCTCCGGTGACCTGGCTTGCTGGG
>JBCBGD010000167.1:0-6180 GCA_038527085.1 Pseudomonadota bacterium
CGAGCCCACCATCATGGTTCAGGTGGCTCTTATCGCTGCAATGACAGGCCTTGCGGTGCTTTCGGTTCTGCGCGGCCTGGATGGCGGAGTGAAGCTGCTCAGCAACATCAATATGGGCGTCGCATTCGCCCTGCTCATGTTCGTCCTGATTGCCGGGCCGACCGCCCTGATCTTCACTGGGCTCGGCGAAAACCTACTCAGCTACATCACCGACACGCCCGCACTGACAGGCTTCATGAACCGGCCAGACATCGCCTGGTTCCACGACTGGACGATCTTCTACTGGGCCTGGTGGATATCATGGTCGCCATTTGTCGGCATGTTCATCGCGCGCATTTCGCGCGGTCGCACTGTTCGGGAATACTTCACCGTGGTGCTGCTGGCACCCTTCACCATTTGTGTGGTCTGGTTCACCACATTCGGCGAGACCGCCATCGACCAGCACAATCGCGGGGTTGGCGAGCTTGCAGACGGCGTGTCCAGCGCGTCGCTTGTTCTCTTCCAGATGCTCTCGGAACTGCCCCTGATGGAAATCACTTCTGCGGCGGCGATCATGCTGCTCGTTGTGTTCATCGTGACATCGGCCGACTCCGGCGCGCTCGTGGTCGACTCCATCACAAGCGGCGGAAAGGTCGACGCGCCGGTCACCCAGCGTGTGCTGTGGACCTGCCTGCTTGGGCTGACCGCATCTGCCCTTCTCTATGGCGGCGGTACAGCTGCGCTGCAATCGCTCCAGGCGGGCACAATCACCGCAGCCTTGCCCTTTACCGTCATCCTGCTGGCCTGCTGCCTCAGCTTGTTTATCGGTATGCGCGAAGAACACCGCCACATAGAGGCGCAATCGGCCCTGCCTGAGCCGACTTAGCCACCAATCGCGTGGAGTTCGCGGCCATGGCTGCGCAGCCAATTGCGGTGGCGTTTCCAGTCCGGGCAGACCCGCGCGACATGGCTCCAGAAGCGATCGGAGTGGTTCATCTCCAGAAGGTGCGCGCATTCATGTGCGGCGACATAGTCGAGCACCTCTGGCGGCGCGCAAATCAGGCGCCAGGAAAACGACAGGCGCCCGTCAGACGTGCATGAGCCCCAGCGCGAGCGGGTGTCTTTGACCGAAATCCGACGCGCCTCGACGCCGAGCGCTTCGCAATGGGCCTGAACCGCGTCGCCAAGATCCGAGGTCGCCGCGCCCTTCAGGTAGCGTGTCACGCGCGCTGCAAAGGTTTCCTCGGCCCCAGGGGCACGCAATTCCAGCTCTGGCTCGGCGACGAGCCGGGCACGTCGTCCCTCACCCTCAAGGCTCAGACGACATGGCTCACCGCGCAGGGGGATCATAGCTCCCGGCGCGAACGCCACAGCCTCAGGTACGCGCGATAGATTCGCCGCAATCCAGTCCACACGCTCGCTGGCAAACGCCGCCGCGGCAGCCAGGTCTCGCTCACGAGGCGCAACGGCCACCGCCTCACGCGCTTTCTCATCCAGCCGTAAAATCAAGCGCTTGGCCCTCGGATTGACCTCCATGCGCACAGTGACCTTGCTGCCATTGCGCGCTGTGAGCGCCATTTTCTGGCCATTGTCGCGGAACATGCTAAACCCCGAGTCGTCTCGACGGGTGAGAATAGGGCACCGTCATCTCCAAGGGGATATTGATCTCATGAAAAAACTGTTCATTTCCGCCGCTGCCGTGGCGCTTCTCTCTGCCTGTGGTGGCAACAACACTGACGCGGATGTGGAAGACGTTGTCGAAAGCGGCACAAACGCTGCCGTCGATTCCGCTCAACGGGCGCTCGAAGATCTCGGCAACATCACACTTCGCTCCGGCGATGCTGGCCAGGCCGCCAATGCGCTCGCTGCCATGTCACTCAGCGATTCAGGTTCGGGCCGCATCTCCTTTGCCGGTTCGAACACTGACGGTGATGGCGCCACCTTCACAGATGTGGCGATTTCCGTACCCGATGATGACGGCGACGAAGGCGGCCAGATCCTCGTCGGTACGCTTGAATTCGACGGCCTGGACATGGTCGATGGCGAGGCGAGCTTCTCCAAGATGTCCATGACTGACATCCGCCTGGTGCCGAACGACCCTGAAGATGCTGAAGAGGGCGAACTGACGGTCGACAATGTTGAGCTCCTGAACCCCTCACCGGCCCTTGCCGCCTGGGTTGCGAGCCTTACCGGCAACGAAGCTCCTGGAAAATTCCCCACCGGCGCAGACCTCAGCTTTGACGCGATGACGCTGTCCAACATGAATTTCAGTCTCGAAGATGGCAGTGACACCGTCGACTTCGATTTGGGCAACATCCAGTTCCTCGGCGCCAGCGAAACAGGCGTCGGCGTCGCCAAAATCGAAGGGGTCAATCTGAACGCCGCGTCCAAAGGCGAAGACCCGGTGATGCTGCGCCTCGGCTCGATTTCCATGACCGGCATTGGCGAAAAGGTCATGAATGCCATGCAGGAAGGCTTCGAAGCGGGCCTGGAAAACGCAGACCCGATGGCGAGCCAAGGCCTGATGGAAGCGATCTACGCCGATCCGCTCGAGCCTGGTTACGACTCGATGCTGATCGACGATGTGGCGTTTGAAATGGGCGGGGTGGATTTCACCTTGCCGAGCCTCGCCGCTACAGTGCAGCGCAACTCAGACGGCCAGGCTGTTGGCAATGTCACCGAGCCATTCACCATGACGCTGTCGGCAGATGCCGAAGCCGGTAAAACCGGTGCTGAGCTTGCTGGCATGCTCGGAATGCTCGGCTATGAACAGCTGACCCTGACCGGAGCGGGAAAGACCACGATCAATCCTGAAACCGACACGGTGATCTACGACGCCAGTGAGAACTACTACACGCTGGAAGACGGCTTCACGTTGCGCTTTGGCGCGGACATGTCCGGGATCTCCGAATATTCGCGCAAGCTCGCGGCCATGGACCTCGACGACCCGTCACCAGATCCGGCGATGCTTCAGGATGCGGCCAGCGAGCTGGTGTTTAGCCAGCTGACCATCCAGTTCGAAGACGACTCGATCGTGGACCGCGCCTTCAACCTCTATGCCGCCCAATCCGGAGAAGACCCTGCAGCAGTGCGCCAGCAGGCAGTCTCCATGATCCAGTTGGCCCCGATGATGGCCGCAGGAGCAGGCGTGGACATGACCATCGTGACCGAGTTCACCACAGCTGCGGCCGCGTTCCTTCAGGAACCCGGCACGCTCACGATCTCTCTTGATCCCCAAGAGCCGCTGAGCATGGCGACCTTCGAGAACATCCAGGACCCGAGCATGATCACCAAGGACATGCTCGGCCTCAGCGTGACCCACGAATAGGGCTCGCTGGCATATCCCTTCGGAAAGCCCCGGCCTCGCGCTGGGGCTTTTTCTTTTGGGTGTCAGCCGCTGCGCTTGCGCAGACCAAGCAACATCAAGCTGGAGCACGCGGCATAGGCCACTGCGCCAGCTGCCACCATCGCTGCAAGCATGACAAGGCTGGTGTCCGCGAACTCGTCAATCATCAGCGATCTGTTGAACATGACCACGCCGACCATGACGGCTGTGTTCAAGGCGATCAGAGACAGCTGGCGGAGTGGCACCGGCAAGGGAAAGTGCCGCCGGCCCATGATTATCGCCGCGATCAGGGCACCTGAATACGATACGATGGTCGCCACGATCGCGCCGACAATGCCTGCCGCAGGAATGAGCATTACGTTCAAGGCAATGTTGATCACCCCCGCGCCCCCAAGCAGCAGGCCGAACTGCCGAGTCTTCTGCTTCAGCATGAACGGCAATTCGGCATAGGTCGTCACGAGCCCGGCGAGCACCGAGGCGGGCGCGATCCACTGGATGACCACCACTGAGGACGCCGCCAAGCGCTCACCGATGACAAGGTGCGCCAGCGGTTCCGCCACCAGCACGAGCCCTGCCGCGGCGGGGACCGTCAGGAATAGGAGCAATTGCACATACCGCCGTGCGATCTCCACGCTTTCAGCCTCGCCCCGGCTCTCGAACGTGCGCAGGGTCAGGGGCGCCGCCGCAAGGCTCGTGCCGGCAAACATGAAGCCGACAAGTTGCGCAGCAACGCCATAGCCCGCCGCGTAAGTGCCTGCCGCATCGGTCCCGAGCATCGCTGCGATCACGAAACGGTCGCCCGTGGCGAGCAGCACCGCAGCCCCCTGCGCCACGGCGAGGCCAGATCCGAACGTGAAGGCAAGACGCGCCAGGGCGGGTCTGTACTTGCCGAGGCTCGGACGCGCGCGCAAGGTGAGCGTGTCGACCATGAGAATGAGCGTCAACGCCGCCATCGCACCGGCAATTGGGCCCAGCCCTTCCCCACCGCCGAAGACCACGAATCCGATGCCCAGTCCGAGTCCACCAATCTTCGAGGCCGCATCAATGAGGGCATACCGCCCCGCTCGCCCCTGTGCCCGCAGCACTTCCCGGCGCAGATTGGTCAGAAATCCGAGCGCGGCGAGCCCAAGCCCGGCAAGGATGGCGGCGGCCAGACTGAACTGGCCAAAGCCCCAAGCGAGAGAACCAACCACCCCTGCCGCGAAAGCGGTCAGAGCGAGCACGATAATCGAGAGCCGCCCGAGTGTCGCGGTAAGGTCCGGCAGCCAGCCGCGCCTGCGCGCGCGCTCGACAAAGCGGAATGCCGCTGCTTCGATCCAAAGAAAGACAAGCGTCTGGGTGAGCGCCACGGCGCTCAGCACAAGTGTGTAGACCCCGTACTCAGATGGCGACAGCAGGCGTGTGAAGATGAACAGCGCCGCAAAACGCACGACGATCCTGATCAGGGTCGTGGGGGCATAGGCGAAGAGTTTCGACACGACACCTGCCTGTCCGTGGGACTCAGGGACAGCATCCTCGCGCGAGGCGGGTCCAGCCGTCATGGCGCTTTGGTCAGTTGTCGATTTCGAAAGCGCGAGATGATCTTGTTGCCGTAGACGCCAATCGCTGGCATTGGATCGAGAGGATCGAAGATGGCGTGATGGCAGCGCAGCGCATCCCAGGCGGTCTGTCCGAGCCAGCGGGCCATGGCGCCTGCGCCAAGCTTTCCACCCGCCGCCATCTGCGCGATGAGGTTCAGCTCGCCCTTGGTCCAGACATATTCAGTGCCGACCCGTGTGGACCAGGGATCGGCAAAACCAGCAACAGGTTCGCCATGGGCGATCTTCAGGCCCCAAACACTGTGGGGAAGCCCTGCGCACTCGGAGATCCTGCCAAGGCTGACACGGGCATTCAGCTCCATGAAAGTCTTCTCGCCCGTGTCGGGGTCGATCACGAATTGAATGCAGCCGGTGGAGGAATAGTCGAGCGCGCCAGAGAGGCTTTCGACGCTGCGTTTCACCTCCGGATCGGGCTCCACCGTGACGCCATAGGTGGTGTAGCCGGTCCCGTCTGCTTCGTGCGTGCGCGCCGCACGGATCTGCACCGCGCCGAGCAACTCTCCCACCCGCGCGGAAAAGATCACGCTGTGGCGCGGGCCTCGGATGTAGCGCTGCACCAGGAGTTCCGGGTGCACTTCGGGCCAGTTCGGAAACAGGCGATTGAAGTCATCCTGGGATTTCAGGATCAGGGCCTTTCGGCCGAACAGAGGCGCGTCAACGCTGGACGGCTTGATGATTGCTGGATAGCCGATATCAGCGAGCGCCGCTTCGGTCTCCTCGAAGGATGTCACGCGGGCAAAAGCGGCCAGCGGCACCGAAAGCTCACGGCACAGCTCAAACATGGCCGCCTTGTCGTGGGCAATCTCAACCGCTTTCTGAGGCGCCATGATCAACGCAGCGCGCCCCTCAAACCAGTCGCGGTGGCGCGAGAGAAACCGCAGGCCCGCCTCGCTGACGGGCTGGAGTGTGTCGATCTCAGAATGGGCCTCGATCCAGGACTTGTAGTGGTCCAGCGCCTCATCGGTGCCGGGTTCAAGCGAGGGGTGATAGAAATCGGCAGAAACATGCCGCGACCATTCGAGGTAGTTGCTAAAAACCGACACGCCGGCATGGACGCTGTTACCGTCCTGATTCAGCGCCTTGGCCACCGGGAAGGCCATGCGTGCATCACCGACAAGCAGAACCGTGTGCTTTGGTTGGCCCGACATCGTCACTTGACCACCGCCTTCCAAAACCCTTTCAGGCGTCCTGACAGGTCTGGTTCACTGGTCAGGATCTGATCGGATCGCCGGCGCACCTTGGCGAGCACGGATTGCA
>JBCBGD010000168.1:0-6143 GCA_038527085.1 Pseudomonadota bacterium
TTGAGTTTCACGCCAATGGCCTGAACAAGATGGTGCATGCCGCGGGCAGCATAAACGAGGTCGTCCTGCCCTTGGCCGATCTCGCCGAGATCACCTACCGCAAAGCCATGGTGACCCACATCATCGACCTGAGCGCTGGCGAGCGGAAGCTCAGTATTCGCGGATACAATATGCGGTCGTTTCACGCCGCCATCCGCGCCGCGGCGGAGCCGGCACAGCGCCCTTCCCCGTAAGTCGCATTGCGCGATGGGGTGGGCCGGGCTAGGGCCTTTGCCATCTGAGACAAATGGCGCTGGAGGATCCCATGGCCCGCAAGAAGATCGCCCTTATCGGTTCTGGCATGATCGGCGGAACACTCGCCCACATCGCGGCCCGCGAGGCGCTTGGCGATGTGGTCCTGTTCGACATTTTCGAAGGCATGCCACAAGGCAAGGCGCTCGATCTGTGCGAATCCACGCCTGTGTTCAACAGCTCCGTCGATCTGAAAGGCGCGAACGATTATTCGGAGATCGCAGGCGCCGATATCTGCATCGTCACGGCCGGTTTTCCGCGCAAGCCTGGCATGAGCCGCGATGACCTGGTCTCCAAGAACCTCGGCGTCATGAAGGCGGTTGGCGAAGGCATCAAGGCGAACTGCCCGAACGCGTTTGTCATTTGCATCACCAACCCGCTCGACGCGATGGTCTGGGCGCTCCAGCAATTCTCCGGCCTGCCGACCAATATGGTCGTCGGCATGGCGGGCGTCCTGGACTCCAGCCGCTTTGCCTACTTCCTGTCGGAAGCCACGGGTGTGTCAGTGGAAGACATCCAGGCCTGGACCCTGGCAGGACACGGCGATTCCATGGTGCCGATGGTGCGCCACTCCACCGTGGGCGGCCTTCCGCTGCCGCAATTGGTCGAGCAGGGATGGATCACCCAGGAGCAGCTCGACGCGATCGTCGAGCGCACGCGCAAGGGCGGCGGCGAGATCGTTGCGCTGCTGAAGACGGGTTCGGCCTACTACGCGCCGGCCGAAAGCGCGATCGCCATGGCCAAGGCCTATCTGTTTGACCAGAAGCGCGTCCTGCCTTGCGCCAGCTGGTGCGAAGGCGAGTATGGCGTGGACGGGATGTATGTCGGCGTGCCAACGCTTCTGGGCGCAGGCGGCAGCGAGAAGATCGTCGAGTTCGACTTTAACGATCAGGAGAAGGCCATGTTCAGCGCCTCGGTCGAGGCGGTGCAGAAACTGGTCGACGACTGCAAGGCCATGGAGCCGAGCCTGGCCTGAGGCTGAAGCCAAGATTGACCGCGATGAAGGGCTGTCTGCTTGGGCGGCCCTTTTTCACACCTGCGTGAGCCGCGCGCGAGCGCATTACTGCCGGGTGGGCTTTGGGGTAAGGCGGGGATAGCCATTCAAGGAAAGGACGATCCTCCCATGATGAAGTCTGCCGTCTGCGCCCTCGCGCTCTCCCTCTCGCTCTCTGCACCAGCCTTTGCTGATGGCCATCTGGAATCTGAAATCGCTGAGATGATGATCGGCCCCAAGGTCGGCGCGGTGGCGCCAAGCCTCGACAGTACGGTTGCAGTCACCGCCGATGGCGTGACCCCTGCGGCTGCTGAGAACGGACGGGTGCTGGTTTTCGTGCGCTCAGCCGATTGGTGCCCATTCTGCAAGACCCAACTCGTGGAGCTCGAAGAGATCGCAGGCCCGCTTTCCGAAGCTGGCTGGGCACTTGAGGCCATCTCCTATGACAGCCCTGAAATCCTGTCGGAGTTCGCAACCGACAACGACCTGACCTTCACCCTGCGCGCCGACGAAGGCTCCGCCGTGATTACAGAATTCGGTCTGCTGAACACCGATGTGCGCGAAGGCTCGCGCAGCTATGGCATTCCGCATCCCGCCGTCGTGTTCATTCGCGATAAAGGCACGGTTGCCGCTGTCTTGCGCGAAGAGGGCTACCGTACGCGCCCGAGCATCGACGCCATCACCGAAGCCGCCATGATGCTGAACCAGATTGGCTGATCGAAGACCTTGCCGGAAAAGAAAAGCCCGGGCCTTACGGTCCGGGCTTTCTCTCTTCCGGTTGAGGCGGGAGCCTAGTTGCTCTCCTCGAGGAGTCGGCGGGTGATGACCATGGCTTGCACCTCGCCAGCGCCTTCGAAGATGTTCAGGATGCGGGCATCCTGCAGCACGCGGCTGATAGGATATTCCAGGGCAAAGCCGTTTCCGCCGTGAATCTGGACGCCGTTGTCCGCCGCCGCCCAGGCCACGCGGGCGCCAAGTAGTTTCGCCATGCCGGCTTCAAGGTCACAGCGCTTGCCTGAGTCCTTCTGGCGCGCGGAGAAATAGGTCAGCTGGCGCACGCCGATCAGTTCTGCCGCCATCATCACCAGCTTGTTGGCGACGCGCGGGAAGTTGAAGATCGGCTGGCCGAATTGTACCCGGTCGAGCGCGTATTGCAGGCCCAGCTCGAAAGCGTTTTGTGCCACACCGACAGCGCGGGCTGCGGTCTGGATGCGGGCGCTCTCGAACGTTGCCATGAGGTGGCGGAAGCCCTGGCCTTCGACGCCGCCGAGCAGGTTGTCGGCATCAACCTTGAACTCGTCAAACGCGATTTCGTATTCCTTCATGCCGCGATAGCCGAGCACTTCGATCTCGCCGCCGGTCATGCCTTCTGCGGGGAAAGGATGGTCGTCGTCGCCGCGGGGCTTTTCGGCTAGCAACATGGACAGGCCGGAGAAGTTATTTGTGTCCGGATCGGTCCGCGCGAGCAACGTCATCAGGTCTGCGCGCACGGGATGGGTGATCCAGGTCTTGTTGCCCGTCACGCTGTAGGTTGCGCCATCATCGGATTTTACCGCGCGGGTGCGCAGGGAGCCGAGGTCTGAGCCGGTATTTGGTTCGGTGAAGACGGCAGTGGGCAGGATCTCGGCCGACGAGATACCGGGCAGCCACTTTTCTTTCTGCGCCTCGGTGCCGCCGATCAGGATCAGCTCGGCGGCGATTTCAGAGCGCGTGCCGAGCGAGCCGACGCCGATATAACCGCGCGAGAGTTCTTCGGAGACGACGCACATGGCGATCTTGTCCATGCCGAAGCCGCCATACTCCTCGGGGATGGTGAGGCCGAAGACGCCGAGCTCGCCCATCTCTTCGACAATGTCCATTGGGATGTAGTCATTCTTCAGGTGCCATTCGTGGGCGTAGGGAAGCACCTTGTCGTTGGAGAACTTGCGGAACTGCTCGCGCACCATGTCCATGGTCTCGTCGAGGCCTGTGTTCTCCACCGTGGCCCGGGTCAGGGAATCCGGCAGGAAGGTCGCGGCGGCTGCCATGGTGGCGGGTGTTTTGCCTTCTGTGATCAGTTCGCGCACGGCAGGCGCTTCGAAAAGCGTGTCAGCTTCGTCGAGGACACCGACCTCGTGCGGGCGAATGACCTCTCCCTGGTTCATGGGAACGCCGCCCACGAGCTGGGCGAGATATTCGCTGAACAGGATCTGGCTCAGCAGGCCCTCGATCTCGCCAAACTTGGTTTCGTTCTCCAGGCGGCGCGCCCAGTTGGCAGTCTCGCGCAGGGTCTCGGCGTAGGTAACGATCCAGGCCACGCCATGGGCCAGGTGTTGGTGGCGAGCAAAAGCCTTGCGGTCCGGGCGACCATCGGTAACGAGCACCTCTGATGCCTTCGATTTAATCGCGGCAACGAACTGGTCGACGTGTCCGACCGCGGCCTCAAGCTTGTCAGTCAGCCCATCCAGCACAAGCGTGCTTTCCAAGGGCGCGTCCACCATTCCGTCCATGCTTACCTCCGAATGAATCCAACAGGTGTGATTATAGGCCGTCATGGCTCCATTGCCATATTGCATTGCTGCGCTGCAACGACGCGTCCAGCGACGCGAAAGAAATGGTTTGTAAAGGTTAACCGATTAGGGCTTTGCGTTAACCAACTGAACATTGCGAAAAAGTAAATTTATGAGAAAAAAGCCAAGAGAAACACAGCGCTAGAAGCGCCCCCAGAAAATGTAGATGTTGTTTAGAGGACTTGAGCGCCAATGAATCCCTATGCCCGATTTCGGCTTGTTTCCAACGCGGTATCAGCCGCCATTCTCCTGAGCGGCCTGGCCGCCTTCGGAAAACCCCTCGTTGAAGCTGTCACCGCGACAGCTGGCGGAGGCACCACCCAGCTCGGCCTGGCCGGCGCGGCCGGCGTCGGTGTGCTTGTCGTCTTCTGGGTGACCATGACCGAAGCGATCTTCCCTGCGCTGTTCCGTTTCGATGGCATGCGCAAGCTGATCCTCGGCAAATACTACATGGAAGGCACATGGCTCCAGTCCGAGCGCGGCGAGGCCACCACGCGGATGTCTGTGATCGATATCCAGCCCAAGGGAAACAGCTTCTCCTTCACGGGCTACTCGCTGAACAAGAACCTGGAGATCGAGAGCAACTCGCGCATCGAGTTTTCACAGTTCGACTGGCCCTTCATGACCTACAAGCACCGCAACTCCCTCTCGGATGGGTCTGATGGTCTGTCTGAAGGTGTCGGCGAGCTTCAGTTCGAGATGAACCGCTCGTCTGCGCGCCGTTACAATGGCTACCTGCAATATGTCCGCGGCCAGCAGCGCCTGAACATCGAAGGCGTGAAGCTGACGAAGGGCCGCGAAATCAAGCGCCTGCGCACCCTGGAAGGGCGCCGCGAAATCTGCGCGAAGTATTGGGAGCTGTTCTTCAACCAGCCCATGGCCGACAAGCCCGCAGAGATTGCTGCTCCGCCGCGCGCCTCGGCTGCGCCAACGCCGATCGCTGAGACCGTCGATGGTCCGGTCTTTGTTGAGCGCCGCAAGGCCGACACCGCTCCGGTAGCCAATGAAGACGGCGTCATCCCGCGCCGCCGTGCATCAGACTGGGTCAAGGAGCCCGAAACGAAAGCGGCCAAGGATGCCAAGGTCTCAGACATCGCCGCGCCGCCAGCCTTCAACATCGATGAAATCGTCGAGCAGGCCCGAAAGGACGCCGAGTCCGCCAAGGCCAGCGTGAAAAAGGCAGGCTGACCCGACACACCTCCCGGTAAGGGCCGTCTTGCGTCTCCCCTTCGCACGTCGGCCCAAGCCGAACCGTTGGCGGCTTCCAGAACGGGAGCCGCCTTCTTTCATTCTCAGATAGGCTGGCCGCGTTTCAGCGCGCGGAGAATGAATCGCATCGCGCTGACCGCTTCCATGGCGGAGACCGGGGCTGGCCGGGGGGAATCCTGCAACTGCGCCGTGACGAGGGAGGCGAGCCAGGGCGCGAAAGTGAAGCCGCGACTGCCAAGCCCGCCGATCAGATAAATGCCCTTGTGGATTGGGGCATCTGCGCGCACCTCGCGGCCGGTCGACAGAGGCGCGAACAGCTCTTTGGCGGCATTGAGATCAGGCATAGCGCCGCCGATCGGGAGCCTGTCGGGCGTGGTGGCGCGGATGCCTGCCCGGCTTTCGATGTCTGCCCCACGAATTTGTTGCAGCCACCACGGTGACAGCCGATCCAAAGCCGTTGCATTGGCCTCAAACGCCGCTTGGCTGATTTGGGGATCGAGGGTGTCGGTGTGCTCAAACGTGGCACCCCAAAGCCGCTCAGCGCCCGAGGCGAGGGCGTAGTGCCCCGCCGCCAGAGCCGAAGCAGGCGCGTCAGGCGCAGTATTGACGTGCTCGACCTGGCCCAGTTTTCCGACAAGACCGAGCCACGGCGCGGTTTCTGAAAGCGCCATCCCCGACGCGATGATGATGGCGTCGAAGGACTGTCCGTCTACGGAGCAACCCTCGAGATCTACGTTGGGGGCGGTGCCAACTTTCGTTTCAATATCGGTCAGGAGCGCGTCGATGACCTCCTTTGGGCGCAGGATGAGCGCGCCTTTGTGCAGGAGCCCACCATCTGCCAGCGCTTCAAGGTCTTCCAGCGGCAGCGGCGGATCAGACAGCACCTTCGCGAAACGGGCGCGCTCTTCTTCGTTGCGCGGCGGCTGCCGGACCTCGACGTGCTCGACGCCCGGCAAGCCAGAATAAAAATCTCGGGCATGGAGGTAGGCGTCCACCAGGAGACGGGCCTGCACCGTGTCGGAGGCATCCAGTCTCGGCATCACAAGGGCAAGCGGATTGCCGCTGGCCGCGCTGGCAGGACCAGCCGGGTCAAACACCAC
>JBCBGD010000169.1:0-6081 GCA_038527085.1 Pseudomonadota bacterium
CACCTCGGCGGCAGCGATGTGGCCGAGCTTGCCACAGGTAGCCAGGGGCAGGCCGCGCGCAACGCCGAACAGGAATCCTGCTGCGTACTGGTCGCCTGCTCCCGTCGTGTCGACGACCTTGTCAATCGGTTCGGCTGGCAGGTGGATGGGATCTCCATCGCCCACAACAACGGAGCCCACTTCACTGCGCGTCACGGCGGCCACGGCAGTATCGGCCTGCAGCTGTGCCAAGGCTTCGGCAAAATCGCCGGTCTCGTAGAGGGACAGAAGCTCTGCCTCGTTGGCGAACACGATGTCAGCATGGCCTGAGATCAGGTGGCGGAAGCTGTCGCGGTGGCGGTCGACGCAGAAATTGTCAGACAGGGTCAGCGCGACCTTGCGCCCCGCGGCCTTGGCAATCTCTGAGGCATGCACGAAAGCCGCTTTGGCGTCGTCGCGGTCGAAGAGATAGCCTTCAAGATACAAGATCGCACCGCTGCGGACCATGTCCTCGTCCACGTCGGTGGGCGAGAACATGACGGACGCGCCAAGGAACGTGTTCATGCTGCGCGCGCCGTCAGGCGTGACAAAGATGATGGAGCGGGCCGTGGCGGGGCCATCGACCAGGGGCGGCGTGTCGAAGTCGACCCCGATCGCGCGGGTTTCGTTGATGAACACCTCGCCCAGTCGGTCTTCGGCCACCTTACCGATATAGCCGGCCCTGCCGCCAAAGCTGGCCACGCCCGCGATCGTGTTGGCGCCTGAGCCGCCAGACAGTTCCTGTCCATCTGCCGCGCCTGTCAGTGCTTCGGCGCGACCCTCGTCGATCAGGGTCATACCGTTTTTGCGAATGTCCCAGGTGTTCAGGAAGCTGTCTTCGACAGGTGCGATGACATCGACGATGGCATTGCCAAGGCCAACAACATCATAGCGTGACTCGCTCATGGGTTCTCCTTTACGCGGGACATGGGGTGTCGCCTATCGCCCGGGCGCGCTAAGGGCAAGCGCTCGTCTGACACTGCTGGAACGCAACACCATGAAGATTGCCTACCTCGCCAGCGCGATCACCCTGCCCGGCTCACCTGACCGGCGCAGCGACGCGTTCGAGCACGACTGGATGATGGACGCCCTGGGCCCAGCATTTGCTGAGCGCGGGATGGAGGTCGAGGCCGTATCCTGGGATGCAAAGGGCGTTGCTTGGGCACCTGATTTCGACGCTGCGATCATCGGCACGACATGGGACTATTGGGACCGCCAGGATGAGTTCATCGCGCGGTTGCAGCTGATCGAGTCCATGATCCCGCTGTTCAATTCCGCGTCGCTTGTGGCCTGGAACAGCCGGAAAACGTACTTGAAGGACCTTGAGGCAAAAGGCGCGAGGCTCATCCCAACCATTTGGCTCGACGACGCCTCCGAAACAGGAGCGCGCGCCGCTTTCGATGCCCTCGGCAGCGACGATTTCGTGTTCAAGCGTCAGGTCGGTGCTGGCGCAGACGGCCAGCACAGGCTGCAGCGCGGCGATCCTATTCCGGACATGCCCCATCTGATGATGGTGCAACCCTTCATGGAGACGATCCTGAGCGAAGGCGAAATCAGCTTCGTGATGATCGACGGTGAGCTGTCCCACGCGCTGGTGAAGCGCGCAAAGCCCGGAGATTACCGCATCCAGTCCATTTATGGCGGCGTGGAAGAGGCAATCACCCCGTCAGCAGAGGATCTTGCGGCGGCCAAGGCTGTCCTGGCCGCGCTCGACGAAGTACCCTTGTATGCGCGCGTGGATATGCTGCGTGCGCCCGATGGCGGCTTACTGCTCATGGAGCTGGAGCTGATTGAGCCATACCTCTATCCGCTGCAAGGGCCGCAGCTCGGCGAGCATTTGGCGAAGGCGACAGCAGCGCGGCTTCAGACGTCGACCACGCTGCCCTGAATCCAGTCGGCACGCTCACGCGCGGCCTCACGGATAGAGCGATCATCCGCGCCAGGGTCGCAGACCAACAATCCACCGCCAGCCGAAAGATTCGCTACGATGGCGGGCCACATGGCGGCAGGATCCTTCGCGTTGCGCCAAATGCCCGAAATCTTCGGGTCCATGCGCCGTGGCCCACCAAACCGCTCAGGCCGCGCCTTCGCACCGTCCCAGATTTCGGAATTGAAGAGGCCCGGGCACAGGATCGTCGATGTGATGTCATCGGCAGAGAGCTCCCGGCTCAGCGCATCGGCCATGGCAAAGCTGCCATGCTTGGTAAGGCCATAGAGTGGGAAATCCCCATCAGGCGCGCGCAGAGCTGCGCTGGAGGCGGTAAAGCCCACATGGCGTGGCCCACTCGTATCGGTCATCAGCGGCACGAAGGCCTGCGCGGTCCACGCAAAGCCCAGCACGTTGACCGCAAAGGCCCACTCAATCTGGTGGGGCTTTCCCGTCAGCACGGGACTGCCCACGCCGACACCTGCATTGGCCCAGAGTAGCGATAGCGGCATGCTGCGCGCCTCGAGTTCGCGCGCCCCCTCGATACAAGCGTCACGGTCGCTCACGTCAAACGCGAGCGGAAACGCCTCGCCGCCGATTTCGCCTGCGACCCTTGCCGCTGCATCCTCGCGAATATCCTGAACGCAAACAACCATGCCGGCCTGCGCCAAGCCCCGCGCCAGCATCGCACCTATGCCATCGCCTGCGCCCGTGACCATGGCCAGGCGGCCCTCGAATGCACTCAGATCAGTCATGGCAGTCTCACAAGGTCGTGGGGCCCGCGCATGACGGCCTGCGTCTTGCCCTGGGCGATGAACTCACCCTCTCCCGTGATCGAGAAAAAGTCTATGAAGCCACGCTGGCGGTCAGCGCCCTTGCGCCGGTGAAAGGTGGCAACGGCCAGGTTGCGGCCCGTTTCGTCGAAGATCACGTCCTCCGGCAGGACGCCCGCTGCGCGAATTTCATCCAGGATACCAAGTTCGCCCGTCTCGAGATCGAGGGAGAGCAGGTGCAGCGAATAGGTGCGGCGCTTGGGCCAGACCTCGAGGAAGGGCAGTTCGGGTAGATAGGTCCGACCCATGGCGATAGAGGCGATGCGGGTGCCATCGTCGGAGATTTCCAATCCCTCGGCGAACCGGCCGACACGGGCACTGTCGACCAGTCGCGCCGCCGATGCGCCTTTGGGTGGGGCGATGACATGCACCTGCCCGCCGCGCTGGGTCAGCATGGCGAGGCTGCTTTCATAGGAGTTCACGTCGGTGATGAGGAAATACTGGCCATCGGGGGTCCAGCGCCCCACAGCCAGCCGCACGCCGACGTCAATTGGCTCGCCAAGCGCTGCCACACGCTCGGGCAGTCCGTCGCCATCCAGCGCGAGTCGGTAGAACTGAACGCGCACATTGGCGACATTCACCGCAAGCGTCTGACAGTCCGACGACAGGTGCGCGACGCGCAGGCGGCGCTCGGAATCCCCCTTGCGATAGGGCGGGTTGAGGGCGAGCGTGCGGATCAAGGGCGCGCCGTCCTCGCCTCGTTCGGGCAGGCCTTCAGCATCGAGCGGAAGAATGGCGATCTCCGCGCCGTCGGTGTCCTGGGCGATGAGCAGGAAACGACCATCAGCCGACACCTCGACCGATTGCGGGTTTTCCAGAAGGCCGTCGAGTTCAAGCGTCCGGTCGAGATCCGCACCCGATGTGTCGAAGATGTTCAGTGCCGTGCCGACGGGGAATTCGGAATAGACACTCTCCATCGCCTGCAGGCCCGCCAGGGCGGCCCCGCGCGTTTCGATCACATAGGCCGTGGGACGGCTTGGATGAACGTCCACGATCTGTGGCCATGAGATCACAGAATTCGGCGCTGGCGCCGTTGCAATTGCGGCGCCGTCATCAAACAGGATCATTGTGTCCAGTGCGCCTTCGAAGGGCTCCAACTGACCATCGGCATAGGCCGTGCCCGCCATGTCTGCGTCTGAGACCGCCAGAAACCGCCCCTCAAACGCGCCGGGTGCTTCGGTAAAGCCAGGATCGTCGCTGGAAAAATCCGCCACGACACATCCGGCCACGCCAAGGCCCAACAGTGCCATCAAGCCCGTCCGAACGATCCAACCCATGGTCAATCTCCATTCCGCCGCACTCCTTAAATAAAATGATCGTTTTCGTTTACAAGAAGAATCGAAACTGGCAGGCCTCCCTGATGACCCTTGAAGCCTTCCGCGCCGAGCGCAGCCGGGAAAAACACGCCGCCATTCTGGATGCTGCACTTGCACTTTTCAGCCGCAACGGATTTGCAGGCACTTCCATGGAGCGGGTGGCCGGCGAAGCAAGTGTGTCGACCGCCACGCTCTATCGCCACTTTGCGTCCAAGACGGCGCTGTTCGAGGCGGTTTCATCCGATGCGCTTGAAGTGCTGGATGGGGCGCTCGCGCCAGGCGAGGCGGCGTCACTCGAACAGCTGGCGCGGGCCTATGCCGAGCTGCTCACCGCGCCGCGCACCCGGGCCATCGTACGCATGCTGGTCTCGGAAACCGGCCGCGGCGGCGCGCTGGCGGAGAGTTTCTACGCCTCCACAAAATCGCGCATCTCAGAGGTGTTCGCAGCGGCCGTGGCGAGCGAGATCGGCCGGGCAGCCGACGATCCAGAGCTTGGACACATCGCCGGGCAGCTGCAGGGCATGATCGAGCACTCAACCCTGATGCGGGGCCTTGTCCTTGGCGATGCCATCGAGGCGGCCGGCGACGTGGAATGGATCGCAAGCGACGCTGTGGCCACCTGGCGTGCGCGCTGGGCCCCTGTGCCCTGAAACCCACACCCGCCCAGGCGAACGCAGCCATTGGTCTACCGCGCATTGCACGAATCCAGCGGGATGGTTAATCGGAGGCTTGGACTTTCGGGGACAATGCCATGAAAACATGGATAAAACGGCTGGCGTGCCTCGCATCAGGCCTCGGGCTAGCACCATTTGCGGCGTATGCCGAAGACCACTCCCTGATCGATACCTCGACCATTATCGGCCAGAACTTCGGTTATGCTGACCAGACCCGCGAGGGCGCAGAGACGCCCGCCGGGGAGGTCGATCTGGTGGTCGAAACGGCCGTGTTCTTCAAAAACCTCGAGCTGATCGATCTTGGCGAACTCGACGGTGAGACGTTTTTCGGGGCCATCGTGCCGGTCCGTGCGCGCTATGCCCCGAGCGACAGCGTCAGCATCGAACTCGGCGCCGTGCTCGGCCAGAACTTTGGCGACGATGATAGCATTGACGAGATCGAGCCGCTCATTCGCATCGTGGCGGAACCTGCCGATGACGTGTTCTTGATCGGCGGCACTCTGGCCCAGACCCATTGGATGCACGACGCGCTTTTTGACGACAATAACAAGTTCCGCGACCTCACCGAACAGGGCCTGCAAGTGCGCGTGGACCGGGCAAGCTGGAAGCAGGACACCTGGATCAACTGGCGTATCCGCGAGGGCGAGATCGACGCCGAAGAATTCGAGGTCGGAAATGCCTCCCAGCTGCGCCTGCTCAATGATCTGGTGCGGCTGGATGCCCAGGTGCTCTGGGCCCATGCGGGTGGCCAGATCAGCGAAAGCCGCCGGGTGGATGACAATTTCGTCGGCCGTATCGGCGGGTCGGTGGGCGTGTCACAGCCCGGCGGGGTCAGTTGGGTTGATGATTTGCGCCTCGGCGTCCATGCCCTCGGCTCGTCTTTCTCGACCAAGGACACAGACAGCGTCACCAGCGGCGGGGTTGAGGTGAAAGCCCAGGCCGACCTCAGCCCGACCGAGGGCTTGCGCCTGCGCGTCCATGGCAGCTTCTACAGCGGCGATGGCCTGATCGCAGAGCGCGGCGACCCGCTCTATGGCTTTGATGAGTATGGCCAGGCCGGCGCCAGTGCAGTCTGGAGCCTCGGCGACAATCTCCAGATCGAGGCTGGCGGCGTCGC
This sequence comes from Pseudomonadota bacterium, assembly GCA_038527085.1. Lineage (GTDB taxonomy): Bacteria > Pseudomonadota > Alphaproteobacteria > Caulobacterales > Hyphomonadaceae > UBA5336. Next base: position 5,886 of record JBCBGD010000169.1, read on the forward strand.
CCAGTATGCAGGCGACGAGCTCAACTGGAGCGCCCTGATCAGCCTTTCCTGGGGCGCCACATTCGACCTGGGCGGGATTCGCGCGCGCTAGAAGTCAAGGAGCAGCCAGTCCTTGTGTTTCCGCGCCTCAAAGACGAAGGCATCTTGCGGGATGCTGGAGTAAGGGGCAGCAAGGTTCCGCAAGACTTGCTCGCGG
>JBCBGD010000170.1:0-2907 GCA_038527085.1 Pseudomonadota bacterium
AACAGGCCAGAGACAGCAACAGCTACAATGCCGCGCGGCGCAATCCAGCCGAGCAGGATGGCTTCGTTGCGGGTCAGCGTGCCGTAAGTTGAGATCCAGATCGACAGCGGGCGCACAATGAAGAGCATTGCGGCCAGGAAGAACAGCGTGCGCGGCTGTAGCGCCTGTTCTATCAATTGCGGCGTCAGGTCAGCCGTCAGGATGATAAACACGCCCGAGACAAGCAGAACGGCAATGTCTTCCTTGAACTTTCGAAGCTCTGCGAGGCCGGCCAGTTTCGAGTTGCCGAGATACATCCCGTAAGCCGTCACGGCGACAAGGCCGATTTCCTTTTCCAGCATTTCGGCCAGCGCGTAGCACAGGATAATGGAGGCAAAGATGATCGGCGCCTTGAGGTATTCTGGCGTCAGGCCTGCCTGAAACAGGCGGACGATGGCCCAGCCAAACGCAAGGCCAAGAGCAACGCCAAGCGCCGCCGCCAGAACCACCCACCCCGCAACCGCGATGGTGCTCTGGCCGTCCGAAGCCACGCGAACGATCTCGAATGCGGCCACAGCAAACAACGCGCCCACAGGATCGTTTACAATCCCTTCCCAGCGCAAGGCAGCACCTGTCCGCCCGCCAATCTTGGATTGACGCAAGAGCGGCATGATCACGGTAGGGCCGGTGACCACCATCACCCCTGCGAACACGATGGACGAGGCCCAATCGAGCCCGCCGGCATAGTGCGCCGCCAAGGAACCGAGCACCCAGGCCAGCGGGCCACCCACAAAGACCATTCGGCGCACCGCCGCACCTGCATCGCGCAGATGTTCAAATCTCAGGACCAGGCCGCCTTCGAATAGGATGACGGCCACGGCCAGCGATACGATCGGGCGCAAGAGTTCGTCGAATTCTGCGCTCGGATCGAGCAGAGCGCCTTGGGTGCCGATGTAAAGAAAACTGTCTGGATTGCCGAGTGTTGTCGCCCACAAAGGACCGACAACCAGCCCCGCCAGCGCCATCAGGACAATTGCAGGGGCCTGCAACCGCCAGGCGATCCACTGGGCTCCCAGGCCGAGCGCGCCAATCAGCGCCACCGAGAAAATCAGTGACTGCTGGCTGCCCGCCAGGAAGATCGGAAAGTAATTAAAGTCCAAAAGCCCCTGCCCCAGGTTCTTCGCAAGCTCTGTGATCAGGCCGCTGCTTCATCTTGACCGTCTGCAAAATCGAAACCGATTTCGCGAGTTCCGGCGTCGCCTTCATTGTACTTGTCGATCTGAGTCTGGAACCAGCTGCGAACGTGTTGATAGAGTTCTTCGTAAAACGGTTCCGGATCATTGTCGGCCAGCGGCAGCTGAAATGTGTATTCCTTGCCGCCTTCCATGACGACATCAAACGTGTCGCCAGTCTTGCGGCACTCAATGCCCAAGCGCAGCCAGTCGGTGCCTTTGGTCACGCGGATGGCCACACCAAACCGCACAGGCCCTAGTGGGCGAAACCCGCGCGGCGGAACAGAGAACGCCTTATCGCCATAGGGCTTGGGCTCGAACGGACCTACCGGCGGGACCAGATGAACACACACCCCATCGCGCGAGCCGAGATAGTCGCAGAGCCCTGCGCGTAATTCCTCAGCCAGACGCCGAATTCGGTCATAGTTTTCGCTGGCCAGGGACTGGTAGGTCTCGACGGTGTCGAGCAGGTCTTCGAAGCGAGACATGCGCGGATCTCCTCGGCTGGGGGCCGGCGCGCATGGAGCCGGACTTGGAACCAGACGCACATTCGCTCACCAAACGCGTCGCCGGTGAGCAGATATGCACCCCGTTGCCGAGCGATCAAGCCCGAGGGTATTGATCAGGAAAGAACGCGGCGTCCGAATGAGACGCGATACCAGTAGAATTGCAGGCCGAGAAAGGCGAGCACGATCCCGACGGCTGCGGAGGCCAGCGTCCTGATTGTTTCCTGGGACGGTGTGAGAATGATCATCTCAAGGAAGCTTGCAAACACCAGCGTCAACATCGCAGCGGCGCCCCGGCGGCTGATCCCGATGGTGAGCGCCGCCCAAACGGTCAGTGATCCGAAGGCCGACATCCGCATCAGTTCATTTTGAAGGGCGAAGACTTCCACGCCCGGAGACCAGGCAGCTGTTCGCACGGCAATGAGAACGGCGATGAGGCCTGTCAGTCCCGTGGCCACTCGCTCTGCGGTACCGTGAAGCCAATAGCTGCGCTCAATTTCGTGCCCGAGATCCGTGCTCACAACGCTTGTCCTTTGCTTCGTGGTGCGGGCACTTTGGCCGCTGCAATCAGGGCAAGTGTTATTGGAAACACTTTGAAATCTGCTTCACGTCGCTGGTGAAGACTTTGAGACCCGGGCAAGCTTTCATTTACCCCGTTCAGGCCGCACGTCCGAGGACTTGGAAGCGAACGCGCTGGCTCGCCATATCGACCTCTTCAAGGCTCGGTCGCACAGACCTCGGAATGCAGGCCCGGGCCACGTCGAGGCTGGCTTGGGCAGATGCGCCCGAAAGCTGTTGCATCAGGTGGGTCCGAATGACGTCGAGGGCGGCCGACTCTTCCTCTACGACCTGGCCAAACCGGTTAGCCAACGGGCCAACGAGCCCATAGGACAGAAACACACCGAGGAATGTGCCAAGCAATGCGCTGGCCACCATGGCCCCTACGGTCGCCGAGGGCGCATCAATGGCCGTCATGGTTTTAATGATGCCCAGAACCGCCGCAACGATGCCCAGCGCCGGCAGCGCGTCTGCGACGGTCTGAAGAGCCGCGACGCTCCTCATGCGCTCGGTCACATGTTGGTCGATGGCCAAGTCCATCTGCTCGCGCACCCGGGAAATATTTGATGGGTCGAGCGCATTCAGGCGCATGGCATCGCAGATGAGGTCCCGCGCTGCCCTGTCGTCGCTCA
>JBCBGD010000170.1:2917-6035 GCA_038527085.1 Pseudomonadota bacterium
GCTCAGCGCTTTTGCCGATCGTAATAGCTCGGATTGCTCGGGCGCTTCGATGTCTTCTTCGATGGCGACATGTCCACCGCGCTTCAGCTTCCGACCAAGTTCGCTGAGCACGCCCAGCAGCGCGGCATACTCGCCAGTGCTCCACCGCGACCCGCGAACAGCTGTGCCAAGACCTGTGATGGCCCCGCGTGTGACGTCAGGTCCATTTCCGATCAACAGCGTTCCGAGTGCGGCACCCCCGATCAGCGACAGCTCGAATGGCAGAGCATCGAGTACGCCCTCAGCGCCGGTCGCCATCAGGCCGAGACCGACGAGCAAACACACAAGACCAAATCCGATTAGCTGAAACATTGCGCCTGCTCTTAAGGATAGGCCAGTCTACAGGGCGCGTGGTTAAGCTGGCGCTAATCAGCCCCTACGGTGGCGGCGCCTCACCCATCGCGCGAACGATTTGTGAAAGTGCAGCCTGACAGCAGTCGCGGCGTTGTTTCGTGGTGAACGCTTTGGTACGTTCGTCCCAAGGTTGGAGGGCGCTATCGGGAGGTCGAAACCAGCAGCGCGTGTTTCAGTACCAGGCGATGTGCTGCAGCCGTGCAATCTGCCAGATACGCGAAGTCAAAAACGCAATTGGGGAAGAGGTCTCCTCAGTTGCCGCCTTGGCGCGCGACCCAAGTAACCCACCATTAAGCCTGATCCAGCACACTGACGAGACGATCCGAAAGGAGCCAGCTACATGAAACTCGCGCTTGCCGCCCTCACCCTTACCCTGGCCGCCGGCACTGCAACCGCGCAGCAATATGCGTCTGCTGACGGTTATCGCACGTGCCCCACCGTACAGACTAGCGAAGGGCTTTCAGTGGTCGAGAATGTCTGCGGAAAACTCAGCCCGCCGTCCTTCTCTAGCGCCAGCTTCAACTCCCTGTCAGAGCTTCAGCGCGCAGAAGCTACTCGCGACGCCTTTACCACGCAGGTCGCAGAATATGGCCAATGCGTCAGTCGTTTCATCGACAGCTACCGCCGCCCTGGCGCCGATGCGAATTCAACGGCACCCGACAAGGCCGCCTGCGCCCACTCCTGGGCCCAGGATCAGATCGTCCAGACGACAAGAGACTATGGACGCGCCTGCATAGAGTTTTCGAACAGGTCCATGGTCGACTCCACGATCGAGCCCTGGAGCGGCTCGTGCTATCCGGCTGCTCCATCCCAAAACGGATAAGTCCTTCTTGATCTTTGCGCGCCATGGGCCGAAACCTCGGAGCCATGAGCGCGACCCAGGACCACCCCACTGACAACGCGCCGCGACCTGACCGTCGCGGCGCGTTTCGTTTGTTGTTCTTCGCGCTCGCGACCATTGGTGCAGGGAACACAATGCTCATCGCCGCCGTTCTGCCGCCGCTCACGCGTGACCTCGGCTTGCCTGACTGGATGGCTGGTGCAATTTTTTCGCTCTCCGCGGCCATCTGGGTGGTGGCCAGCCCTTTCTGGGGGCGCACATCCAACACGCTTGGGCGCAGGCGCGTCGCCGCGATTGGCCTGGCGGGCTATTCGGCTTCGATGCTGCTGTTTGGACTTTCAGGCCTGGCGGCCCTGACGGGTCTCATCACCGCGCCTTTGCTTATCTTCGCCCTGCTGCTGTGCTCACGTTCGCTTTTCGGTCTTTTTGGATCGGGCACAAATCCAGCTGCACAAGCCTATGTGGCAGACCGAACAGGCACGGAGAACCGCACAGCTGAAATGGCCTCTGTCACAGCAGGCCACAGCTTCGGCACGGTCGCAGGGCCGGCTTTCGCTGCGGCCATGGTGGCGGTGTTTGGTCTTCTCAGCCCTGTCTTTCTGACTTTCGTCCTCGCGGCGGGCATGTCCTACCTCATCCTGACCCGCCTGCCTGAAGACACACCGCCCAAGCGCAAGCTCGAAGGTCCCACGCGGCCGTCCAAAGGCCTCTGGCGGGATCGGCGTGTGCTCGCCTTCCTTGTGTTCGCGACTGCGCTTTCTCTGGTCACCGGCGTTCTCGTGCAAACCTTCGTGTTTGCTGTGATGGACAAGATGGGCGTGGCCGGCGCGCAGGCTGCGCAGTTCACGGGGCCGGCTTTCACAGTCGGGGCGATGGCGACACTTCTGGCGCAGTTGGTCCTGATCCCCCGCCTCGACATGTCGAACCGGAGACTGATGGTGGCCGGGGCCCTCTCGCTGGCATTCGGTGCCTTCCTGATCATCCCGGCCCAGGATTTTGCCACGCTGATCGTGGCCCAGTTTGCCATCGGTCTGGGACAGGGACTTGCCCGGCCAGGGTTCTTTGCGGGTGCGTCTCTGGCCGTGGGCGCCGAGGAACAGGGGGATATTGCAGGGTTGGTCATGGCCACAAACGCGATCGGCTTTGTCGTTTCACCCTTCTTCGGACCGTGGCTTTACGAGTTCGCACACCCTGCCCTGCCCTTCGCGATTGCAGGTGTGCTGCTTGTGCTCATGGCATCGTTCGCTGCGGTATTTGCTGGGCCCACAATTGTGGAGGACATCGAGGTCCATGCAGATCATTGAGGTCACTTCCGAAAATGACGACATCCAGTCGCTGATTTCGGTTCACAAGGCATTCTGTGAAGCGGTTTCGCCACCGGAGGCTTGTCATGCGGTGACGACAGATGCGCCTGAAGTGTCAGACTTTCGCTACTGGCTGGCCCGTGATGGGGATCAGGTCCTCGGTTGCATTGCTCTCAAACAACTCGGCGATCACCATGGGGAAGTGAAGACAATGCATGTGCTCGAAAGCGGCCGGGGTAAAGGCGCGGGCAAGGCCCTTGTGCAGCGCCTGATCGATGAAGCGCGCAAAATCGGCATGACGCGCCTCAGCCTCGAAACGGGCACCAACCCGCCCTTTTCCGCGTCACGGGCGCTGTATGCGCAGTTCGGATTTGCGTCGTGCGAACCGTTTGCAGGCTATGCCGAGCACCCCTTCAGCCACTTCATGACCCTGGCGCCGCTCGGCTAGCCCGCTGCTGACAGGACGTATGACAGCATCTCGGTCGTCGGGAAGCCGTCAGCGATGAAGCCGCTGGCCACCTGGAATCGGCGCAGCGCCCCTTTCGTGCCGCGACCTGGGATGCCGTCGACTGGTCCGGCG
>JBCBGD010000171.1:0-5963 GCA_038527085.1 Pseudomonadota bacterium
GGAGATCGAAGCGCTCTACGAATACAAGAACGCGCCCAACAGCTACAAGAATGAGACCTACACAGAGCCTCACAGGGAAGCTTTAGCTGCCCTGGCCGAATCGATCTGGGCGGTGTCCCTCGAAGACATTGCAGAGGACCGCGGACTTCAAACCGCCAACCTGCGCACACTTCTGGAAGCTGGCCCCATCCCCGCCGAAACAGCCGTTGATCGTGCGCTGGTCGATACCCTCGGCTGGCCGGAAGATGCCATGGACGCCGCGAAGGAGCGCGCTGAAGGCGCAGAACTCCTCGATCTGGCCAGCTACAATGCGCCCACGGCCCGCCCAGGCGCGCCCATGGTTGCTGTTGTTGGCGGCGAAGGCCCGATCATAACCGGGTCCGGAGAGGACGGTCCCTTCGCCTCGACCGTCGGCTTCGGGTCCGACCGTGTTGCCCGCGCCATCCTCGATGCTGGCAAGAATGACCGCGTCGACGCCATCGTCTTCCGCGTGGAAAGCCCGGGCGGCTCTCCCACGGCTTCAGACCAGATCTGGAATGCCATCGAGCGCGTGCAGGCCGACGGGACGCCCGTTGTCGTTTCGATGGGCGCAGTCGCAGCATCTGGCGGATACTACGTGTCTGCGGGCGCCGACCATATCGTTGCCAACGACACGACCATCACCGGCTCGATCGGCATCTTCGGCGGCAAACTCGCCATCGGCGAGGGCCTGCAGCGCATCGGCGTGAACGTGGAATCGGTCACGGTCGGTGGATCCTGGACAGAGGCGTTCTCGGTGGACCGTTTCACCGACGAGCAACGCGCCGAAATGGTCACCCTGCTGGAGCGCGGCTATGATCGCTTCACAAGCATCGTTGCCGAGGGCCGCGGCATGACGCAGGACGAAATCCACGAGCGAGCGCGCGGACGGGTTTGGTCCGGCGCCGATGCGCTGGACAACGGACTGGTCGATTCGATCGGCGGTTTCCGCGATGCCATCAATGTCGCCAAGGTCGAGGCTGGCCTGGAGGCCGACGCCGACGTGCAACTGATCTATTATCCCGCCCGCCAGACAGGCTTCGAAGCGCTTGAGAATGCCTTCGGCGTCTCCGCGGAAGCAGCCGGATCGGCAGCGCGTCTTGGCGCCATCGCCAATGATCCGCGCCTGGAAGCGCTGCTGATGGAACTGGAAGCTGCACGCTCAGGCACCCTCCAGGCCCGCGGCCCTGTTCTCATCGAGCGCTAGGCCAGGCCAAACCCAATCCCAAGCCCCGCTGTCGATCGGCAGCGGGGCTTCTTTTTTATCAGAAGCCGCCGCCCGTCTTGAATTTACCGCGCCGTCCCCGGCTGGGCATTCTTGGCATCGGCATCTTTGTGCGCCGACCGCGTGGCAGGTTTCCTGGAAAGCCACCGCCCATATTGAAGCCGCCGCTGCGGCGACCTGAACGCCCCATCTCCTTCAGAATTTCCATACCGATGCCAACGGCCACATCAGGCAGTCCCGTAGTTCGCGCGCGGCGCGGCCCGCCAAAGCGCGGATCCGTCCGCGGGGTCGAACGCCGCATGCCGCGCCTCAGGTGACGCACCGCATCATGGGCCTCCAAACGTCCGGCCACGAGGCGCGCCAGGACGTCATCCAGAGTAGACGTCTTGAAGCCGGCATAGGCGCTGTCCATTTGCGCCGCCTTGAACGCGCGGCGGAATGCCTCCAGACGCGCAAGATCTCCCCGTCGACGCGCCGGTAGCCCCTTGTCCTGATCCAGGCGTAGCTCCATGGACATCTCGTCCTTGCGCAGGCTGACCAGTGTATCGACGATGCCATCATCTGCAGATGTCAGCGTCTGTACTGCGAGGACGCGCAGGTCCGGGATCGCTCGCTGTTTCAGAGCGTTTGCAAGGCGCTGGCGCGCTTTATAGGCCGGACCTGCCTCACCGCGCTCAGCTGCGGTCTGGCGTGCCGCGATCTCCAGATGGCGGGCTTCTTCAGTGGCGATACTTGCATCCAGTTTTTCGAGCTTGGCCCGCTCGCCCTCGACCGCGGTTTCCAGCGCGTCTCCACCAACCTCGCTGAGCGCACTGGCTTCGGCCTCTGACAATGCTGTCTCGGCGTCTTGCTGGCGCGTTTCCATCGCGCTGACATGGCCTTCCAGCCATTCCGGCAATTCCACCAGCCGCTCATAGTTGCGATAGGATTTGTCGTAGTTGCACAGGCGGGCCACCAACCCATCTAGGAAACGGAACAGGTTCCCAGCCTTGTAGTCCGTCGTGCGATATCGCCGCTTCCACAGATACATGAACAGAGGATCGGCGCGGAACACTTCGCCCTTTTCCTGCATGTCGGTGCGGGCGAGTTCCAGCTTGGCCCGCGCCTTTTCGCTCACCGCCTCGGCCTCTGCCACGGCCGATACCAGGGCGAGGTAGGCAGGATCTTCCTCCAACGCCGCCTCGACCTCATCGACCTTGGATTCATACGCCTCGATCGCCTTATCGAGCGAGGTCGCAACCTTCCTGCGTTCAGCTTCCAGATTGGAAATGGTCTCTGCCGCGCGATCGAGATCGTCAAGCAGCGCCTTGAGATAGGCATCGTGCTCTTCGATGAGTTCGATCACATCGCCATCGAGGCGTTCAAGGTTTGCGATTTCCGCGGGCGTATCGGCCTCGCTGATCTGAATCGCGGCAAGTTCGCGATATGCAACAGCTTGCTGGCGCCGTATCTCTGCCAGATCGCGTGAAAGTTCTTCCGCTGCCTCAATGGAATCGCCGAGCGCGTTCCGTGCATCGGAGATCACGCCGTCAAAGCGGCGAAGGGCGGAGCGTCCGTCTATACGCCGTGCCATGCCGCCCCCTACCAGACCGTGACCGCGCCACCGGGCGTGGACACGCTATAAGTCGGCTCAAGGGCGCCCACCGCCTTATCTCCAATGACAGCGTCCTGGATGATGGCATCGTCGCGCTTGTCAGCCGCAACGCCTTCAAAGACGGTGCGCGACACACGCTGGCCCCAGCGGTTCACCGACTGGGTCTCCCCAGTCTCCTCATCCGTCACGGTGACCTCGATGACATTTCCGAGCGGATCGACCGCTTCGACCACGAGATAAAAACTCTGCCCACCAGGAATATCGTCATGCTCGCGCCAGAAGCCCGAAAGATCGTCTGGGTCATTGACGACCCGGACGCGGTATTCCGCGGCGATTTCCCTACGCAGAGACGTCAAGCCTGTAATTGCCGCGCGCGCTGCGTCCCTGTCCTCATCCTCCAGAGCGTTCTGACCCGTCTGCAGCAAAGCCCGCGCGCGGGCCTCACCGGTCTCGCTTTCCGCAACGGCCAAGGCGTCATCATAGGCTTCAGCCAGTTCCGCTGGCAGGGTCTCGGTCAGTTCCGTGACCAGCGCCCGCTCGGCTGCCGCCCGCGGCATCGCAACGCCGACCTGGTATGTCCCGCCGACCACCACCAGCGCGGCCAGCGCGCCAGCCACCGGCTTCCACCATCGATCCCGCGAGATGTAAATGATCGCGAGCCTGCGGAAGAAACCACGCTCGGCAGGCGTGTGCTCGAAGCGCTTTTCCGCCATGGCGCGCACGCCTTCGCGGATCGTGTCTTCAGGCACGTTCATGCCCTGGGCGGCGTAGATATCCTGCAGCCGTTCGACCAGGTCATCCTCTCGTCCGACCTTGTCGATCTCGCGCAGGAAAATCTGGTCACGGTGGCGCAGCGTGTCGACCACATCCATCGCCACCAGCACCTCGTCCAGGGACTGCGCGCGCTTTGGCGTCGCCCCCTGCGTGGTTGGCTCGGCTTCTGGATTGCTGGGGGTGATATCACTCATCTGACACACGCGTTGAGATTGGATCGCCCCAACTAGCTCCTTACTCTCGACTTACGATTTCGGCTTGGGCAGCAACGCTGCGGCCACGCCCTGCTCCACCAGCGCAGTCATGCGGCGCTTGCCATCCTCGACCGCTTCACGAATTTCCTCGCTGTTTTTCGTGGCCAGCGTGCGCATCTCTGCGATGATCGCCTGGCTGCGCTCCTGATAAGCCACAACACTGTCGACCAGCACTTTCACAGACGCGGCAGACACGGTCGGTCCATAGCCTGCCTTCGTGGCGGCCTCCTGCACCTCGCTCCCGATCTCGGCCAGCACTTCTAGCGACTGGTCCACACCGCGCTTCATGGCGTTGAGGGTTTCGGTGCTCTCGTGCAGCCCGTGCAGGCCGGTGAAGCTCGCCGTAAGGGCCGTCAGGACAATCTCGTTCGTGCCGAAAAAGCTCACCGACTGGGCGTAGATGCGCTCCTTGGCGTTGGTGGTCTGCACCAGCCGCGCCATCACCACTTCGGACGTATTGTAGCCGATGGTAATGTTGTCGGAGAGGTCCTTAGCGACCTGGTAGCGCTTTTCCTCAGCCTGCAGCCTGCGCAACTCTTCGTCGCGGGCCAGTTCCAGTTTGGCGCGCTCGGCCGGGTCCTCACCGAGATACCCCGCCACCTTGGCCACCGCCGCATTCACGTCTGCGCGGACACGCTCAAGCTCGCCTTCGGCTGTCTTGAGCACTTCCAGCGCCATGACTTCGCAGTTCTTCAGCGCGCCGCGGAAATCCAGATACGCTTCAAGGATGGTGCGTTCGCGCTCGATCTGGTTGGCGGTCTCGTCCTGCACCTCGAGATAGAGGTCCTTGATCTTGCCGAAGCGGCTGGCGATGTCGCCGCGGGTCATCTTCATCCAGACATTGCCGAGGCGCTCCATGGTGGAAATCTTGCCATCGGCGTACTGGTCCACGAGCGACTTTGCATCGTCGCGGATCGAGTTGAACGCCGCCGTGATGCCTTCATAACGCTCGCCCACTGTGATGCCTGAGACCTGCTCACGCACCACATCGTTGAAGCGGCCCATCTCATCCAGCGTGCGGGCGATGGCCGCCACGCGGTCAGGATCGAGCTCTGAGATCTGCTCCAACAGTGCCACGATCGGCTCGGGCGCTTTCTTGGCGCGTTTCGGTGCAAGACCAACCTCGCGCAGGCCGCCAAGCGCCTTGTCCAAATACTGCAGCGCGCTTGGGCTGCTCTCCACCACCGCTGTTTCAGCCATGCGACAGGTCCCCTCTCAAACCTTGTTAGATCACAAGATTTATATCGGGGATCGATACGCCGGCTGCAAGCGCATTCGCGCTGTGGGCGCTTTAATTATCCCGCCCGGCGCTCAGCCTCGCCGAGTTTGCGCTCCAGTCCGTACATGAAATTGGCCACGCGGCGGGAATTTGCGCCGAGGTCGGAAATGCCAACCCGTGAAACGGAACGCATGTCGATCTCCGAGCCGCCATCGCCCGTCGCACGCACGCGCAGGGCGACATCGTCCTTGAAGCCGAACCAGGTCGACGTATGGGTCGCCTCGATGCGACCGGCCTCATGATTTGCCCCAACGATGTCCCAGCCACGCGCTTCGATGAGGGCCAAGGCCACATCGAAAGCGGCGTCCTTGGCGAGCGACGTGGTCACGGTATCCATTGGTGGATAGGCTTTTTCCTCATCGTCCTTGCCGGCGAGCGCCGGGTCCATCTCGGCGTCTTCCTGCACCTGGGCCACGGTCTTCCCGTGAAATCCTGGCCAGCGCTCGCGCATGCTCTCGGGCAGCTGCACGACCGGGTTGGCCTCCACCGCGTTCATCGCACCCGCCGATTCGCGCACGGACATGAGATTGGACGAGAACATCACCGGATCGTCCCAGTCGGTCGCAGCCTGGTGGATCGGCGGTAGGGAAAGTGCCGTGAGCTGGAAGCCCAGCCAGCGGCCACCCACGAAAAGTGTCACGAGCAAAGCGCCGACGGCGAGCATGGTCGGTCGTACGCGCGGGCTTTTGATCAATGCTACGATCAAGGCCACCACGGCCAGCAACGCCGAAAGGTAGATAATGTAGCGACCGAAGCCACCATTCACATTGCCGACCATCTGGCCAAGCCCAAACTGCCAGCTCCAGAGCCCGAAGCGCG
>JBCBGD010000172.1:0-5960 GCA_038527085.1 Pseudomonadota bacterium
GTTCTTCTGGACGAAAACCGCTTGGTCAACATTGACCGCCATACTGCAGGGATCGTCGCGGGCGCGGGTGCAGACGATCCAGTCTGGAACGCTCCAACGGGCATCACGGAAGCTAGCGCAACAACCCTACAGGTTAACTACAGCACAACCAATTGGAACACAGGTGCAGGCGGGTCACTAAACGTCCGGGCCAATTCAGGCGGCCAGGGCGGCACGGCGAACGCCCATGGCATCTTTGTCGAAGATACCGCAGACGGCTCGTCTTGGGACACTAGCAACCCGTTCGGCCTGATCGGGTTCAAGTCTGCCGACACGACTGGGGCAGGCGCGGGCGTTCGCGCACAGTTTGGCGCCATTCCCACGGGCTCGACGCACGGCGGGACGCTGATGCGGGCGAGCGTTGCAAGTTCGAGCGGGCTGGTCAATGTGGCTGATTTCCACCCCGCGCTTGGTCTGCGCATTCCCGTCAACTACGGCGTGACCACGGCCAGCGCGGCGAACATGTTCATCGACAGCGATGGCGATATTCAGCGCTCCACCTCGAGCGAGCGCTACAAGACAGATGTCCAGACAGTGGACACGGCGACGTCAGAGGCCATCATCGGCGCGCTTCGCCCGATCCGCTACCGCTCGAAGGGGCAGAAGGATAATCCCGACTGGTCATGGTACGGCTTGCTGGCGGAGGAGGTTGCCGAGATCGATCCGCGCCTTGTGCTGTGGGACAAGGAGGGCAGGCCGGACGGCGTTTTCTATGAGCGGGCGTTTGTGCATTTGATCAATGTGGTGAAATCGCTAGCGGCCCGTCTCGATGCGCTAGAGGGCGGCAAGGCGAGCGCACCACCGCCGGTTCTGCAACAGCTCCAGAAAGAAGGCGAAACTATTGAGGAGTTTCGCCAGCGCATGCGTGAATGGCGCGCCAGCCTGCACAGCAAAATGATGGGCGCAAAGGAAGGCGTTGGCGAGTTCAGCGACGACGAGCGCCAGTGGCTCGAATATCTCGAACGCAGCGACTGGGTGGGGCGGGGGGCCTGAGTGATGGCGCTCCACATCCTGCGCATGTTGGGCGTGCTCGCTGCGGCGTATGGCTTGCTGCGCCTCTACGGCACCCGCCAGGTGTTTATCTACCCGACCGTGGATGAGGTCGAAGTTGTCGGCGCCGCGCCAGGTGGCCTGGTCACAGTGCGCGGGACAATACAGAAGCTTCGCGGTGAGTGCGTCGTCAAGCCGATCCACACCGACACCATCCTGACTGACGCAACCGGAAATGCGTTCATCATCAATCAGCGCTCCGGCATCGTGTTGGACCTACCCGCCGGGACATTTGACGTTGAGATGCATTTTGAAATGCCACGCTTCGCAGTGCCAGGCATGGGCACGGTGGAATATCACAACCTATACAATTGCGGGCTTTTCGAGGTCTATCAGGAAAGCCCGGCCTATGCGGTGGAAGTTCTGGAGTAATCACTATGAACGGGGCTTATCAATCGCCGGGGGGCGATCTCGGAAAACTTCTTGAGCAGAATGGCTGGCTGAAAAGCGAGATTGAGCGACTGCGAGACTCGCAACTCACAGAGCTTGACCTTGTGCGTTTCGAGCAGCGCATCAACGAGCGTTCTGCCAAGCGCGACGCCGAGATTATGGCTAAGTGGCATGATTCCCTGGATTCGTGGTGGAAGCACAAGCCGGTCGAGATCAGGCAAATCTTCGATGAGCGTGCCCAACACCGCGAGAACGAGAAGGAAGCCGAACGCAAGCGCGTGTTCCGAAGGCTAGTAGCAGAAAACCGGATCACGGCAATGCTTGTCGCCGGGGGCATTGCGCTCGCAAATCCCAGCTTTGTCGCAGTGCTCGGAAACGCATTCAAGCTGGTTCGGACAACACTTGGATTTTGAGCATTGGAACGGGTTCACGCACCTCGCTGTAGAGTGAACGCTGATATGGAGATTTGATGGGCTGGGCTAAAGACTTTGCACTCTGGATGCGTGATGAGGCAGGGGCGTTTCTTGCGTCGTTCTGGATGATCTGCACCCTGTATGGAATCGGGGCCTATCTGTTGTGGGTCTGGTTTCGTGTCGATGCTGAATTCTCGCGGCCTTTGGCCGGCGGGGTTATCCCCTCGGACGTGACGCAGCATTATTCATGGGCGATCCTGGCATTTTCGGTCATCGTCGGCATGGCGGCGACGTGGTGCCATTACCGCGACATGAAGCGCGAGAAGCGCATCTTTTCCGTTCTGGCCGCACTGGCGGTCATTGTGTTGCTTTCGCATGCGTGGGGCTTGTCTGCGAAGATCATTGAACGCCAGTATGCCAACAGCGCCGTCATCATGGAAGTGGCTGACACGCAGACCAATAGCAACGCAGCGCAGATCGCGGCGATTGAAGGCCAGATTGCCAGCGTGGAACGCCGCACTGCCCAGCGGGTGGCGACGCTTCAACAATCCATCGACAACATCACGCAAGACCGTCTCGACAATGACGAACTTGCAGATCCTTACCGCGCCAGCCAGCAAGAAGCCCAAGACAACGCTGACACGCAGATTGCCGCCCTTCAAGAGCGCCTGCTGCTGCTTCTGGCTGACAGCGGCGACACGCTGGCCGATGCCCAATTGCAGGACGCACAGCAGGGCGGGTTTAACGAGCTGTTCACCTTTTTCGCGCGCATCAGCACATGGAATTGGAACCCCGGCGTCGAGCCCAATCTAAACCATCAATACGGCTGGGGCGCGCTGTTCTTTTTTATCTTCTGGGGTCTCGGCAAGCTGCTGATGATGAGCCTCTTCACGCTCGCCTTTGCCATGCAACAGAAGGCGGCGGCGGAAGCGCGCAAGGCACGCTCTGCCCGTGAGGGGTGGAAGACGCGGCGCGCCAATGAGGAGGACGCCGAGAAGACGAAGCAGCGCCGCGCTCGCCAGTCTGGAAAACTGATCCCAGGCCCGCTGCACATTGAGCAATTGCAAAAGGCAATCCATTACGCCCGCACCAAAAAGCACATGGCCGCGCTCGGCATTATCAAGGCCTGCTTTGGTCCGAAGACGGACTTGGACGCCGCGCGCGACATGTTCAATCGGTGGATCAAATCCGGCCACATGACCGAGCAGGAGGCCAATCTGATCCTGAACAAGAAGCAGGGCTTTGCTGTTGCGCCAAACGAAGATCCACGTGCAGCCAAGCCCAACGGGCTAGACCATACACCACCACCCGAAGGGGGCGACGATGCAGACCAGCCTAGCAGCGGTCAATCTGATCACGGCGTTTGAGGGCTATAGCCCAGACGCTTACATCTGCCCTGGCGGCAAATGGACCATCGGCGCGGGGCTGACACGCTATCGCGATGGTGAGCCCGTGCAGCCCGGCGACACGATCGGCCATGTCGAAGCCGAAGAGGAGCTGTTTCACTACATCCGCAATGAGGTCGAGCCCGCGCTGGATGACATCTTCCCCGGCGCAATGCTTGACCTTGGTACGCGCGACGCCTTGGCCAGCTTCATCTACAATATCGGGCCGGACTGGGAAGGCGCGTGGCCAACCCTGAAACGCCGCGTCGATGAGGGCGATAAGGATGCGATCTGCGACCAATTGCTAGAATACTGCTACTCGAACGGCAAGAAGCTTTTAGGCCTCTACAGGCGCCGTCTCGCTGAGGCCTGCATGGTGCAAGGCTGGGACTGGGAGGGCACGCAGACAGCGACATGGGACGCGCATTGGCGGGACTTTGCGCCAGAGCCGGATGCTTTGGACATCCCCAAAATGCCATCCCGCGCGCCTGCGCCTGTGCCCCCACCGCCCCGCGTTGACCCATACGAGGAACCCGCGCCCATGCCCGCTCCACGCCCCGTTAAACGCCCACCGCAGCCATATCGGGACTATGACCCGGCAGCCGAGCCAAAGGACATCGCATTGTCGAAGCGCGTCCATGGCCTTTGGCTGGTTATGACGGGCTGGTTCACCATCGGCCTTCAGATGGTCGCTGAGCTTCCCGTAATCGGAGAGATTGCCGCACTGTCGCCGCTCAAGGCTGAAAACGTTCATACGTCGATTATGATCGTTGGGGCGGGCTTGCTCTTGGCATGGTACGGGAAAGTGAAAGCGAAGGGGCCTCTGCGGTGATTGCCAAACTGATTCGCGTTTTTGTGGGGCTGTCGATAATCTCGGCTGCATCATTAATGCTGGTCACGTCGATTCGCTCTGAAGAGTTTCTGGAGTCTTCCCTTCTTGCGGGCTGGTTTTTTGGGTTAGGCATTTTCATACTAATCACGGCGTCACAGGAGCGCGGCAAGTGATAACCTGGACCGCCTTCGTCTCATGGATTCGCGGTGTGCCCACGTGGCTGTGGATGGGCGCGGCGGCGTTTCTGGGCCTCTACCTGATCCGCCGCGATGCTTATCATGACGGCAAGCGCGAGGGTGAAGACAACATCACAGACCAGATTGAAAGGCAGGCAGATGAACGCTTGGAGAGGGCGCGCAAGGCCCGCGCCGATGTTGAGCATGGCAGCAGCGACGATCTTAACGCTGGTCAGCTTGAGCGCCTGCGCAAGCGACGGGCCGCAGATCCGTACAACAGAGGCGGCCTGTGAAGACCTGCGCCCGATGACTTATTCGTGGTCAGGCAACTGCAAGCCTGACCCTGAGAACGTTTGCGACAGCGACGAGACTGTTGCGCAGATCGAGAGTTTCAACGCTTATATAGGAGCCTTGTGCAATGATTAAATCCCTACACAATACCGACGCCAACGGCACGACAAAAAACGTCTCTGACGTTACCTTTTTCGGTGATGGCGACATGTGGCAATTACTGTGCAAAGCCTCGTCTGAGGCCGAGGGCTGGATGAAATCCACTAAGGCGATGCAAGTTGCTGGTGGATGCCTTGTGCAGGTCACGACCCAGCAGCGCAACCCGGATGGGTCCTACGCGCTTGCAGAAGCTGTGACCTTTGTTCCGGACGTTCAGGTAGTTTGTGAAGGGACGCCAAATGTTGGAGTTACGGGACGCCGCCTGCTTCCTGGTGACGTGGCCGTGGAGAGCTTTTAATGAGCAAGCTGACTGAATACCTTCGAAGGCCAATGAGCGAGACCACGGACATTCTTGTGTCTGGCGTCATTGGCGGGGCCGCATGGGCGGTGTTTCAAATCGTGCCAAACATCCTGCCGTTTCAGGCGGGGCTGGAAACCGGAATCGCGGGCGCGATCGGCGCGGCATTCTATCTGAGGGCGCGGAACAATCTAACGAAGACACCGCCGAGCCTTCCAGAGTGAGCAACATGACCGAGAAGGACTTTATCAGCGAAATTGGCAAAGCATCCTCGGCAGGGTTTTTGTGGGGTTTCGTAATCGGTTCAGGAATCAGCTTGTTAGGAACCATTACAACCCTCTTGTGGTTGCCGCTTCTGATCTCCCCATGACAACCCGCGAAACCGCCATCGACCTAGAGTTCTGGCAAGTGCGTGGCTTGCTGGTAATGCTGGCGCTGGCGGGGTGTGCGGCGTTCCTGCCTGTATACAAACTGTCGGCGTGGGAAATATCGCTGCAAAAGCGCGAACGCTTCACTCAGATAGGCGAGGCCTACTGTCTCGGGCAGGTCATTGAGGCGGTCTACCATCCGCCCGCCACATGGCTCACTGACGCGCGATCCGACGATCCGCTATGGCTTGCCCTGGATGCCGATCTCGTGCGCGAGTGCCAGGCCCTTGCACCGCCGCCTGACGATCTTGAGGGCGAGCCCTTTACGCTTGCGGACGGAACGCCGCTGCCTACGCTGACGGTGAAGGGGGAGCGAGCGCCCTAGTCCCGCCCCATTCTCCGCTTATATCCATCTTGCCGGGTAGCCCATTAGCCCCCCCCAGCCCCTTGCCCGGTAGCGCCCGCGAAATCAGACGCTATTGTCTGGACTCGCGGGCGTTTTTTTGAGTGTCCCTTCTAACGGCCAAAGCTCATGTGGGAAAACTCCGAAGCGCCCATC
>JBCBGD010000173.1:0-5951 GCA_038527085.1 Pseudomonadota bacterium
GAAGGCTCAAATCCGGCCTCCGAAGCTTTCCATGGCCGCTTTCAGCTTGGCTGCGCCCTTCAGGGGCACCTCACCCGTCGTGTGCTGCACCAGGCGCCAGCCGAGCCGGTCGGCCAGGGCCTGCAGGCCTTCGCGATTCTCGCGGAATTTGCGCTTGTACTCGGCCTTCAGCGTTTCGGCGCGGCCAAGGATGCGGCGCAGGGCCTCTCCGGGGCGGTTGAGGCGCACGCGGCCCTCAAACGGAAACTCGATCTCGATCGGGTCGGCCACAGCAAGCATTACGCCTTCCTTGCAGGCATGGGCGAGGGGCGTGAGGCGGGCCTCCCAGTCAGAGACCGGGTCGTAGAAATCGCTGGCGATGACGGCGAAGGCGGTGCCGCGCGGCGGATTCGGGAAGCCACCGGACTGGTCCGTGGCGAGGTCTTCAGCCAGGCGGTCGACAGCCATCTTTCCGAAGGCCGGCGTGCGCCCGGAGCCGAGCACGCCGATGCGGTCGCCATCGCGCGAGAGCAGCGTGCCGAGCGCCATCATGATGATGCGCGCTTCGTCGGCCTTGGTGCGCCGGTCATCGCCCCCGCGCCAATCAAAGCCGGGATGGGGGTCGCACCAGAAAAGCGCCGTGCGCGCGGTCTCCAGCTCGGTTTCGCGGACATAGAGGTCGTTGCCCTTGGCCGAGCGGCGCCAATCCACCCGGTCGGCGGCGTCCTCCTTGGCGTAGCGACGGTATTGCCAGAAATGCTCTCCCGTGCCGGCCTTGCGTCGACCGGCAGAGCCCACATGGGGCGCCTGACTTTCGGTCGACTTGAAACCAAGCCCCGGCAGGGAAGAGGCAATGATCTCAGCCTCGGAGCGAAGGGCGGCGAGGTCAGTCATGATTTCTGATCTCGAGAGCCCCCTCCGTCACGGGCCTTTCGGCCCGCGCCACCTCCCCCAGCCTTGCTGGTGGAGGAAAACGGTTCTGCGCGATTGACGGGCTTCCTCCACGACGCAGTGGGGGAGGTGGGCCGGAGCGCAGCGACGGGTCGGAGGGGGCGGAACGTGCGCAAATCCTAAGCCGCCTTCCTCGCGAGGTCGTTGATGAGGGCGGTGAGGCTCGGGGCCTCGCCTGTGGGATCGTAGCGCATGGCCATGCGGTGGCCGAGGGCAGGCTCAGCGAGGGCTTCAACGTCTTCCAGGCTGGGCGCGAGGCGACCGCGGAGCAGGGCGCGGGCACGCGCCGCCAGCATCAGGGCCTGTCCGGCGCGCGGGCTGGGGCCCCAGTCAACCAGGGAGCGCACGCGGTCATCGCTGGTCTGCTCGGGCCGGGCCTCGCGGACCAGTTTAAGGATCACTTCGAGGATCTTCTCGCCCACGGGCATCTTGCGCACCAGTGCCTGCAGGGCGATCAGCCCGTCGGCGGTGAGCGCTGCTTCGGGATGGGCTTCTGCGCCGCCGGTGGTGGAGATCAGGATCTGGCGCTCCACGTCCAGGGCGGGGTAATTAACGTCGATTTTGAGCAGGAACCGGTCGAGTTGGGCTTCCGGCAGGGGATAGGTGCCTTCCTGCTCGATCGGGTTTTGCGTGGCCAACACGTGGAAGGGCGCGGGCAGGTCGTGGCGCACGCCTGCGACGGTAACATGGCGCTCCTGCATGGCCTGGAGCAGGGCTGATTGTGTGCGCGGGCTGGCTCGGTTGATCTCGTCGGCCATCAGGAGCTGTGTGAAGATCGGCCCGCGAAGGAAGCGGAAGCTGCGCTGGCCGCTGGCGGCCTCATCGAGCACTTCGGAGCCGAGAATGTCTGACGGCATCAGGTCCGGCGTGAACTGGATGCGCGCGCCATGCAGGCCGAGCGCGGTGCTCATCGCCACGACGAGGCGCGTCTTGGCAAGGCCCGGCGCGCCGATCAGAAGGGCATGGCCGCCGGCCAGAACTGCGCAGAGCGCGAGCTCGACCACCCGGTCCTGTCCGAACACGGACTTGGCAATCTCCGCCTTCACGCGGGCGAGGGCCTCGACGGCGGCTTCGGCCTCGGCGACGATGTCAGGGCTGTGGTCTGTCATGGGCAGGGCTGGCTATCCTGTATCTTTCGGCCCGCGCTTGCGCGGCTTTGGCACGGGTGTGCAGAAGCCATGCCGGGACTATGTTTGTTTTCTGCAGGTTAGCGCCTGCGGTGTGTTGAGACTATGGCGGAGGCGGCGATGAAATCCAGTGACAATTCCATCCCCAGCCTTGAGCAGGTTCTGCGCGAGATCGTGCCGGACCCCAAGGACGCCTCGAAACTGCCGCCTGTGCACCTCTGGAACCCCGACAATTGCGGTGACATCGGCATGGAAATCCGTGCCGATGGCAGCTGGTGGCACGAAGGCACGCGCATTGGCCGGGAAAAGCTGGTGCGCCTGTTCTCCACCATCCTGCGCAAGGATGAGGACGGCTCAACTTGGCTGGTGACGCCCTATGAAAAGGTCGTCGTGCACGTGGAGGATGCCGCCTTTCTGGCCATTCGGGTGGATGTGGTGCGCGCCGGCGAGGCCGACCAGGCGCTGGTGTTCACGACCAATGTGAATGACGGAACCGTCGCAGGGCCTGAGCATCCCCTGCGCGTGGAGACCGATCCTGAAACGCTTGAGCCTTCGCCTTACGTGCATGTGCGCGGGCGGCTGGAGGCGAAGCTGAGCCGGCCTGTCTTCTACGACCTCGCCGCCCACGCCGTGGCAAACCCAGATGGCTCGGATACCATGGGCGTGTGGAGCCGGGGCGAGTTTTTCGTGATTGGGCCGACCGCCTGATCCTGCGTCAAAAGCCTGAAAACAGGAAATCCAGCGCGGCGAGGATGTCATCACCATGGCGGGCTTCGATGTTCTCAACGAAAGCGCCGAGATCAGACACCGGTAAGGCAGCAATCTCTGTCGTCGACAAAAGATAGGCTGCCTCAGAGACCATGATGCGCGGCTTCAAGCGTGGTAAGCCTTCCTGACGGGCAGAGCTCCATGGATACAATGGTATCCCGACGCGGGTTGTCAGATGATCCAAGAGCCTCGATTGAACGTCGAGGATAAGAGGAACGTGAGGCATGAAGGTCCGGTAAACATCGAAACGCGCCACTATTTGCGTGCCCAAATGGGTTGGATGGCCACGCCTTCCTTCTCGATACGCTTATTATAAGCCTCAATCGCATCGGCACTGTCGCGGAGCCAGGCTTCCTCTTTCGCCTTTTTGAGCGCGGCGACCAAGGCGGCCTCAGCCGTCTCGGATATGTTCAGGCCGTGGGCCTTTGCCTCCTCGATGATGTCTTCGCGAACGGTAATGTTGAGGCGTTTGCGCCGCGCGGTCTGGGGCATTTGGGTCTCCAAAACTATGCGCATAAATTATGCGTATAAAAGCGAGTGCGCAAGCGCGCCCTTGCCTCTGCCCTTGCTTTCCGCGCTCCGCGGGCGACATTGCGCGCCATGACAGACCGAGTCGCTGGCCCTGAAATCCTCCGCATGATCGAGCTGATCGCCAAGCTGCCCGGGCTCGGCCCCCGCTCGGCGCGGCGCGTGGCGCTTCACTTGCTAAAACGCAAGGACGCCCTGCTCGTGCCACTGGCGGAGGCGCTAGGTGAGGCGGCGGGCAAGATCGAGGCGTGCAGGACCTGCGGAAACTTCGACACGGTGCAGCCCTGCGCCGTGTGCTCAGCGCCCAACCGGGATGAGAGCACGCTGTGCGTGGTCGAGGACGTGCCCGATCTCTGGGCTCTTGAGCGGGCAGGGGCGTTTCGCGGGCGCTACCATGTGCTCGGCGGGGTGCTGTCTGCCCTCGACGGGGTGGGGCCAGAGGACATCTCCATCGCCCAGCTGGTCGACCGGGTGACGGGCGGGCCGTTCAAGGAAGTCATCCTCGCGCTCAACGCCACCGTCGATGGCCAGACCACCGCCCACTACATCGCCGAGCAGCTTGAGCCCGCCGGTGTGACGGTGACGCGCCTGGCCCATGGCGTGCCCGTCGGCGGTGAGCTTGACCATCTCGACGACGGCACGCTCGCCACCGCATTGCGCGCCCGGCGGTAG
Source organism: Pseudomonadota bacterium (assembly GCA_038527085.1). GTDB lineage: Bacteria > Pseudomonadota > Alphaproteobacteria > Caulobacterales > Hyphomonadaceae > UBA5336. Next base: position 4,026 of record JBCBGD010000173.1, read on the forward strand.
GCTCCTACTCTCTGCCAAAAGGTGCCGGACACGAGCACCTGCGGGAGGAAGAATGTTGCAAAAACTGGGAATTGGCGCGGCCGGGCTTGTCGCCGCCGCGCTTGTTGGATGGTGGCTGATCGGGCCGGACTGGCGCGCGCTGGCGCTGAATGCGCCCTCAGACGCGGACATCCTGTTCTGGAGCGAAGCCGAGCGTGATGCGGGCTTCAGGATGATGGATCGCCTGCCCATGCTGATCGAGTCGCGGAAGGTGGCCAACGCCGCCGCGGTGAAAGAGCTGCCAGCCGGAGAGCCACTGGAGCTCGGTCTGGACCTCGACGCCTACATGCAGAGCCAGCGCGTTTCGGGGCTGGTCATTCTTCATGGGAGCAAGATCCGCCTGGAGCGATACGGGCTCGGCTTTAAAGGCGATGGGAGATGGACGAGTTTCTCCGTGGCCAAGTCGGTGACCTCGACCCTTGTCGGGGCGGCGGTGAAGGATGGCCATATTGCAAGCCTGTCCGACCCTGTGTCCGATTATGTGCAGGGCCTTGCCGGCTCGGCCTATGATGATGTGACGATCGAGCAGCTTCTGACGATGACGTCCGGCGTGGCGTGGGATGAGGATTACGAGGATCCCACCTCGGACGTGGCGCTGTTCAGCCAGCATATTTCAGATGATCCTGCCGTGGCCAATCTGGTCAGCTATATGCGTGAGTTGCCCAGGGCCCATACTCCTGGAACGCAGTGGAATTACTCCACGGGCGAAACCAACCTGATCGGCATCCTCGTGGCCGAGGCCACAGGCAAGACCGTGTCTGATTATCTTTCCGAGAAGGTCTGGCGGCCCTATGGCATGGAGCAGCAGGCGACCTGGTTGATCGGGCCTGACGGGCATGAAATCAGCGGCTGTTGCATTCAGGCGAGCACCCGCGATTTTGCCAGGTTCGGACAATTCATCCTCGACGGTGCGGTTGTTGATGGCGAGCGGGTCGTGCCCGAGGGATGGCTTGAGGCAGCCACGTCCAAACAGGCCGATATTGGCAGCGCTGTGGATGGCTATGGCTACCAGTGGTGGACCTATGATGGCGAGGCCTTCGGCGCGCGCGGCATTTTCGGACAGGCGATCTTCATCGATCCCCCACGGGACCTTGTCGTCGCGACCAATGGAAATTGGACCAGCGCGATGGGTGTGCGCGGGCGGGAGTTCCAGGAGCGCGCAGAGTTCCACCGCGCTGTCCAGCGGGCGATTGATGCCGAGACTGGCAGCTAGGGAGGCCTACTCGGCAATGTCGGCGCGGTAGATCTTCCCGTCGATGTCGATGGTGGCGAGGTAGAGCTTGCCGTCAGCGCCGATCTCCACGTCGCGGTAGCCTTCGCCGACGTCGGCGAGCAGGTCTTCGCGGCCAATCACCTGGCCAGCATCGTCTAGATCGACGCGCACGAGCTTGCGCCCGGCAGGGCCCTGCATGGCGCCGATCAGAAGGTCGCCATTCCATTCGGGATAGGTGTCACCGGTGTAGTACAACATGCCTGACGGCGCGATGGAGGGCACCCAATGGGTTTCCGGCTGGGCCATGCCGTCGCGGGCTGTGTCGCTTGAGATGATCGTGCCGTCATAGTCGACGCCATAGGTGATCTCCGGCCAGCCATAGTTCACGGCAGGCTCGATGATGTTCAGCTCGTCCCCGCCTTTGGGACCGTGTTCGTGGGCATAGAGAATGCCCGTCTCTGGATTGTAGGCGAGGCCTTGGACGTTGCGGTGGCCATAACTCCAGACATACTGAGCCGGCCCGCCCTGGTCGAAGAAGGGGTTGTCGGGCAGGGGCTCGCCCGTGTCGGTCATGCGCAGGACCTTGCCGAAGTGGCTGGAGGTGTCCTGGGCCATATCCATCCAGCGGTAGCCATCGCCCGTGGTCACGATCATCGAGCCGTCATTGAGGAAGC
>JBCBGD010000174.1:0-5942 GCA_038527085.1 Pseudomonadota bacterium
AAATCATAAGCGCCTTCCGGATCATCTGGCACGCCCTCGCCACGCGGGCTCGTGTCGGGCGCGATGAAGGCCATGCCGTGCTCTGCGCAGGCGGCGCGGAACTCGCCCTTCTCGGTGACATTGGCATGGGTGCAGGTCAGCCCTGAAAGATACCAAAGCACCGGGAAGGGGCCGTCACCGCTCGGCAGGAACACAGAGAACGTCATGTCCGTCCCCGTTGCGTCGGACGCGTGGACGTAGACGCCCTGCGTGCCGCCATGGGCACGGTTTGTGGAGAGGGTTTCCATGCTGACCTAGCCCCGATGCAGCGCGCAGAGCTTGTTGCCGTCGGGATCGCGCAGATAGGCGAGGTACATCTTCTTGCCGTCGGGCTGGTCGCGGATGACAGGCGGGCCAACGCACGCGCTGCCGCCATTGGCCAGGCCTGCGGCGTGCCAAGCATCTCCTTGCTCGGGGCTTTCGACCGAAAACCCGATGGTCAGGCCATTGCCCGGCACGGCCGCCTCCTTGTCCAGCGGCTCACCGACCACGAGGAATTGGTTGCCTTTCAGCCAGAACCAGCGATTCCGGTCGGTGTCCTTCCAGCTTTTCGCCCCGCCGAGGACCTCGAACAAGGCATCGTAGAATGTCTTCGCGCGTTCGACATCATTGCTGCCAAGGTGGACGTGAGTGAACATGGGCCGGGCTCCAGGGTCGAAAGTCAGTCGTAGGTTACCACACTGCGGATGCTCTCGCCCGCGTGCATCAGGTCGAAGGCGTCGTTGATCTTTTCCAGCGGCATGACGTGGGTGATCATGGGGTCGATCTGGATCTTCCCGTTCATGTACCAGTCGACGATCTTGGGCACATCGGTCCGCCCCTTCGCGCCGCCAAAGGCCGTGCCGCGCCAGTTGCGCCCTGTCACCAGCTGGAAGGGCCGTGTGGCGATTTCCTTGCCTGCTTCGGCCACGCCGATGATGACCGACGTGCCCCAGCCGCGATGGCAACATTCCAGAGCCTGGCGCATCACGTCGGTGTTGCCTGTGCAGTCGAAGCTGTAATCGGCCCCGCCATCGGTGAGGTCGACCAGGTGGGCGACCACATCGGATGTCTCGCGCGGGTCGACAAAGTGGGTCATGCCGAACTTCTCGCCCCACTCCTTCTTGGCCGGATTGATGTCCACGCCGACGATCATGTCTGCGCCTGCCATCTTCGCGCCCTGAATGACGTTGAGCCCGATGCCGCCGAGGCCGAAGACGACCAAATTGTCGCCCGGCGCGACCTTGGCGGTGTTGACCACCGCGCCGACGCCCGTGGTCACGCCGCAGCCGACATAGCAGGCCTTGTCGAATGGCGCGTCGGTACGGATCTTTGCAACCGCGATTTCCGGCAGAACGGTGAAGTTCGAAAAGGTCGAGCAGCCCATGTAATGGTAGATCGTCGCCCCCTTGTGGGAGAAGCGGCTCGTGCCGTCCGGCATCAGGCCCTTGCCCTGGGTCGCGCGGATCGCGGTGCAGAGATTGGTCTTGCCCGAGAGGCAGCTTTTGCATTGGCGGCATTCTGGCGTGTAGAGCGGGATCACATGATCGCCTGGCGCCACGCTGGTCACGCCCGCGCCCACCTCACGCACAATGCCCGCCCCCTCATGCCCGAGAACAGACGGAAACAGTCCCTCTGAATCAAGCCCGTCGAGCGTGTAAGCGTCGGTGTGGCAGATGCCGGTCGCCTTGATCTCGACCAGAACTTCGCCGGCCTTTGGGCCCTCAAGATCCAGCTCGACAATCTCGAGGGGTTTCTTCGCCTCAAAGGCCACTGCCGCGCGTGTTTTCATCAGATACTCTCCCCGGGATGCAGCCGTCGCTGACCGACGTTGTCGATAGCCTATCGCGGCTTCTGGGGGTGATACAATCACCGCTGCCGCAGCGTCGCGGCTTGCCGAAAGGGGCGGACCGGCGCACATCGGCGCAATGACCACGCGCACCCCCACCGACTGGGCGCTCTTTGCGCTCCTGTCCTTCCTCTGGGCCAGTGCCTTTGCGATGACCAAGGTCGCGGTCGAGGGGCTGCCCGCGGGGCTCATCGTGTTTGCCCGTCTCGCGCTGGGGGCAGTGATCATGTTCGCGATCATGAAATTTCAGGGCGCGCGCTTCCCGCCCCTGTCGAACCGCGCTGCCTGGGGCACGATGGCGTCCATGGGCATCATCGGCACAGCTGCGCCGTTTTACCTCCTCACCATCGCCCAAAAGGACATCGACAGCGCGCTGGCCGCGCTGCTCATCTCCTCCACGCCCCTCTATGTGGCAGGCCTCGCCCACTTTCGCTTTGCCGACGAGAAGATGACCTGGAACAAGGCGCTGGGCATCTTTGTCGGCTTTTGCGGTGTCGGCGTCCTGCTCGGCCCTGACGCCATGAAGGGCCTCGGCAATTCCAGCCTGATTGCGCAGCTGCTCGTCCTCGCCGGCGGGCTTTGTTATTCGATCAACACCATCATTGCGCGCGGCGCCCCGCCGATCTCGGCTGCCGTTCTGCCGACGGGGTTTCTCGGATTCGCGGCCCTGTTCAGCCTGCCTATGGCGCTGGCGGCGGACTATTCAGGCGTTGATCCCACAGCCGCCGAGATTGCGAGCGTCATCGGCCTTGCCGCGCTCCCTACCGCAGGGGCGGGATGGCTGCTCATGTTCCTGATCGCGCGCACGTCCGCCACGTTCATCTCGCTCACAGGCTACGCCATTCCGATCTTTGCCGCGGTACTCGGCGCGGCATTCCTGAACGAGCAGATCGGCTGGGATATGGCGCTCGCCCTTGCGCTGATCCTGGCGGGGGTATGGCTGGCCCAGCGCAAGGGCAGGGCGAAGGCCGTTGCGCCTAGACCGGCAGGGTGAACACGCCTCTGATCACTGTAACGCCCTGTCCCATCAGCAGCACTCTTGGCTCACGCACATCCACGGCAATCCGCGCCCCGCGGCCCGGGAACGCCTGGTAGCACGCGACCTGATTGCGCCTGATAAGCGCGGCGCTAATCACTACGAGCATGCAGTGCCAGCTGCCCGTGGCCGGGTCCTCGTCGATACCGCTACCAGGCGCAAAAAACCGCGACGTCACGTCCACGCCTTCTCCGTCGAGGGCAAAGCAGCCGAAATTGCCTCGCTCCCAGGTTCCCCCATGGCCGGAGACGCCAAGCCGGGCGAGCGCCTTGTGGTCGGGCGAGAGGGCCTTGATGGTCTCGGCAGTGTCAAACTGGGCCGCAAAGAATGGTCCGCCCCAGGCGCGCAGGGGCTTGGCACCGAGTGCCGACTCAATCTCCTCACTGGCCTCGGTTTCGAACACGTCTGGCGCCGGGAAATCCATGACGTAGCGTGCGCTGTCGCGCCGAACGGTCAGCGCGCCAGACTGGCGTGTGCGAAAGGTGATCACGTCGCCGCCAAACCCTTCTTCAGCAAACAAGACGTGTGCCGCCGCCAGCGTCGCATGCCCACACAGTGGCACCTCAACCGCTGGGGTGAACCACCGCAGATCCCAGAGGCCATCGCCCGTCGGCACGATGAATGCTGTCTCGGCGACATTGTTCTCCGCTGCGATTTTCTGCAGCGTTTCATCGGGCAGGAAGCCATTCTCCAGCGGCATGACGCAGGCCTGATTGCCCTCAAACGGCGCGCTCGCAAAGGCATCGACCTGGTAAAACGGGATTTCGCGGGACATGGGGCCTCGGGCTCCTTTTCAGCTTGCCTCAGCCCTTACGCCCGCATAGCCAGCCCCACAAACGATGATTTCTAGGGCTTGGTTGAGCCCTGCTGACAGGAGGCACGGGGCATGGGGAATTTGAGCGCGGTCAACGCCATTGTTGTGATGGCCATCCTCGCCGGAACGATGATTGCCGCCCAGGGCGTGGTGAACGGGCGCATGGCGGTGCACATGGGCGGGCCGATGCAGGCGGCGTTTATCTCATTCAGCGTTGGTTGGCTCGCGCTGGTGGCGCTGAACCTGGCGATGGGCAACTCTCTGAATGTGGTCAGCGCGGCGCAGACGGCGCCCTGGTGGGCCTGGGCCGGCGGCCTGATGGGCGCCATCGTGGTGACGCTGGCAGCCTTCGCCGTGCCGAAGATCGGCGTGGCGACCTATGTCAGCGCCTTCATCGCCGGCCAACTCACCGCCGCGCTGTTCTACGACCATTTCGGCTTGCTCGGCCAAACCGTGCGCGAGATCACGCCGCTCCGCCTGTTGGGCGTGCTGTTCATGGGCGCAGGCGTCTATCTGATCAGGCGGTTCTAGGACCGAAACAGGGTGTAGCTCGTCGATCTGGCCGTATCGCGGCGCGCCGCACGGCGACGCTGGCGTCGCATCCGGTTCTGCAGCAGATCGCGCGAGACATTCAGAGGCTCTGCGTCCTCCGCACCGGCAGCGAGTTCTTCGCGGTTCTCGCAAAACTCCTCAAACGCCTCGAGCTCGGGCCGCAACTCATTGGCGGCCAGGTCGATCATGATCGCATCGTCGAGCAGTCCGATGCCCGGGATCGCGTCCGGGATCAGATCTTCTGGGTCGGCGAAGTAGGTCAGGGCGTTGAGGACATGCTTGCGGTCGTTCCCCTCCAGGCGCCAATCGGCGTCGCGCAACATGGCGATCATCTGGCGCAGGATTTCGAGCCGGTCCTCCATGAATTCGGGCACCTTGGTGCCTGCCGTCCGATTTGCCAGCGATTCAGCTCCGGCAATGATCTCGGCTTCGTTCTTGGCACCGAACTTTTCCTGGGCAGAGCGTAGGCGGCTCTTGAAGTATTCGAGGTCGTCTAGACCGAGCTCGAACTCTATTCGAATGGGCCGATTTTTCGCCATGGTCAGATCCTCTTTGCTTCTTTTTCACTGTAGGCGATGAGAGCCCCATGTGAACGGCCAATTTGTTGGAAAGTCTGACGCTAGTCGAGAAAAGCGGATTGATCGAGACCCGATACAACAGAATCAAGCGCAGAGCCCTCTCAGCCACTCGCTCACCGGAAAACAGGAAGAGGAGCCCCGCTCAGCCACCGCCTGTCAGAGACGTGCAGCTGTGCGCGTGCGGAGCGTGAGGATTTCGGCGGGCTCGGCCTATCTGTGCGGGGGTCACGCCCCAAGACTGATCCGGCGGTTTGAAGGTCTTCTAAATCGCGGCCGCCCCAAGAGGAGCCGAGATACTGACAGGCCTCATAGGCGACCGAGAATCCGGTTTGGGGTTCGCCGCCTTGTTTGCTGCGCGGGCGGCCCTGTTCAACACATCGAGCGCCAATGCTTCGAGATCCTCTCCATCCGCCGTTGCCATTTCCGAAATGATGCTCTTCGGGCTGAGCGACCAATAGGGACATGCCTCCAGCAGGACGGGCTCGCCTGTGCGCGCGTCAATGCGGAAATCGAACAGGGAGAAGTCGCGCGCCCCGAGAGCTTCGTGGGCAGCAATGGCGGCGTCCTCAATCCGCTGGCGCAACGCTGAGCCCACGCTCGCAGGACAAACGGTCCTGATGGCCGATCCCGTCGACTTGCCAATCGGTCGGCCGTCCGCATCGGTGTCAAGCTTGTCGTCGAAGCGGCGGATCGGGGTCTCGTCGCTCACCGTGTATTCGATCATCGCCGGACAGTAGAGCCCGTCGTCGCGTTCAATCACTGCGGCGCGTATCTCCCGGCCGGGAATGAAGGCTTCCATCACGATGGTGTCGCAGTGGCGCTGCGCTTCCGCGATGGCCCCCTCAAGGTCATCTTTTTCATGGACGAGGGAAACGCCAACCGAATTGTCCGTGGAATCAGGCTTTACGATGAGCGGAAGGCCGATGTTGTCGGCCACAGCCAAGGCGTCCTGGCCCGGGGCGATCAATGCGCCCTTGGCAATGCTGACACCCGCGCGCTCCATGACGGCGCGGGTTGCGGCCTTGCTCTGGGCGCAGTCGATAACTGCTGGCGGCGAGCCGAACAGGCGCACGCCCAGATCGTTTTCGATCTCGG
>JBCBGD010000175.1:0-5912 GCA_038527085.1 Pseudomonadota bacterium
TATGGCCGGCCCTCCCGAACCGTCAGCCAATGAGGATTTGACATGTCCGTCTGATGCACTTGTCGAAGGCGGAGTCCCAGATCATCTTGCCAACCAGCCGCCATCCACTGGAAGGGTTATCCCTTGCACGTAATCTGACGCTGCCGAGGCCAAGAAGACCGTGGCGCCCGCCAGGTCCGAAGGTTCCCCCCAACGCCCGGCCGGTATGCGCTCAAGGATTTGCCGATTGCGCGTCTCATCAGATTGGAGGGCGGCTGTGTTGTTAGTGGAGAAATAGCCAGGGGCGATCGCATTGACGTTGATGCGGTGAGCGGCCCACTCATTGGCCAGAATTCGTGTCAGCCCCATCACGCCGGACTTGGATGTGGTGTAGGACGGCACGCGAATGCCGCCTTGGTATGACAACATCGATGCAATGTTGATGATCTTGCCGCCGGTCTTCTTATCGATCATGGCGCGGGCCGCAGCCTGGCTTAAGAAAAACAGCGTACGCACGTTAACGTTCATCACCGTGTCCCAATCTTCCACGGTAAAATCGAGAGAGTCATTGCGCTTGATGATGCCGGCATTATTCACAAGGATGTCTAGACCACCGAGCGCTTCCCCCGTCTCGCCCACAATGCGCTCGACAGGGTCAAGGGAGCCGAGGTTGCCCATGATCACGTGGGCTTTGCGTCCTGCCGCCTGGACCATTTCCACGGTCTCGTCTGGAGACGAGCGCCCCACCAGCGCCAGATCCGCTCCAGCTTGCGCAAGCGCGACTGCCATGCCTTGGCCCAGCCCCGTGTTGGCGCCTGTAACGATCGCCACTTTTCCCTCAAGGTTGAACATGTCGGGGGCCATCGAGCCTTCCTTTGCTGCGCCGATCAGGAAGCCAAGACGCGTGTGATATAATCGGCAATGTCCGCATCTGGCGCGCTGGAGAAGAAGTATTCTTCAAACCGGGGGCCAGCGACGGCAGCCCTGAGCAGATCTTGGTCGACCGATTTCAAAACGGTCAGCATGTCGTGACAGGAGGCTTTTTTTACGTCGGCCAGAATGCCCCTGTTCTTGGCCATGATTGCAGCGCGTTCTTTTGGATACCCCACACCGCGTTCGACCTCGAAGAGTTTGCGATAGCAGTCCTGAAGGTTGAGTTCGGCCGCCCAGCCAAACCCCTTTGCATAGGGCATCGAAATCGCGTTGCCATCGTTGATCTGCCCAAAAAGGAACGCCTCTGTGGGGTCCATCACCAGGCCGCAGAACACGCCGGGCATGGCATTGCAGGCGAGCATCGATCCCATGCCGGTACCGCACCCGGTGACGACAAAGTCGGCTGCACCAGAATTCAGAAGTGTACCTGCAAGCAGACCGTTCATCACATAGGTGAGCTGGGCCTCGTCATCGGGGCCATACATGCCGTAGTGCAGAACCGCATGACCGGCCGGCTCAGCTACCGCCTTCAGCGCCTCATGCACGATTTCGCTTTTGGCGGCTTGGCTGTTTTCAATAATGAGCGCGATCTTCATCGGTGACACCTGCCTATCATTCGATTTCAGGTCTTATGGTAACCGGTGTCATTTTTTGGTGCAAGACTTAGCTTTGCCGGGTTTTGGTCACAGCGCTTGGCTGTTTGCCGGGCCACTTGTTTCTCGGATGATCAGCGTTGGAAGGAGGTTTTCTCTTTCGGGGTCGCCCGCTTCGTCTGGCTTCAGCAGAAGGCGCGCGGCCTGCTCACCAATATCGGAGATCGGAGAGTGAATTGTGGTCAGACGTGGCCAGATGGTTGTTGCGATTTGAAAGTCGTCGAAGCCGACAATGGTGATGTTGTCGGGGCTGCGCAGCCCAGCCATTCGAAAGGCTTGGAGCGCGCCTGCAGCCATTTCATCATTGGCAGCAAAGATCGCTGTTGGACGCGGCAACTGTTTGAGAAGCTGCTCTGCAGCAGTTACCCCGGACTGGAACGTGTAGTCTCCTTCGAAAATTAGGTTCGGGGTCAGGGTCAGTCCTGCCGTTGCAAGGCCTTCTTCGAACCCCGCCTGGCGTTCCACAGCTGACCTGAAACCTCTCCGGCCTGTGATATGGCCAATGCGAGTATGGCCCAGCCCCGCAATATGTTCAGCAGCAAGCCTCGCACCATGTCGGTCATGGGTCACCAACATGTGCTCGTCCTCATCAAGACTGACGGATGCGATGCGCACATATCGACACCCCGCTTCGCGCAGCATACGTGCCATCGTTTCATCCTCTGAGACAGATGGCGTAAGAATAACGCCGAACAGCTTCTGTCGCTCTATGAACGCTCGGGCGCGGGAAACATAGTCAGGGCTTGTCCGGTCGCAGGGATGTACGACCAATTCATGATCTGAACCGGCAATACCATTGAGGATGCCCTGCTGCATATTGACGATGTATTGGGGATTGGGATTGTCGTAGATCATGCCCACCAGGAAGGCGTGGCGGAAGGCTAGCCCGCGGGCCTGTGGGTCCGGGACATACCCGACCACGTCCATGATCTGCTTCACGTTGCGGCGTGTCTCTTCCCGCACAAGCGGGCTTTCATTGATGATCCTCGAGACAGTTTTCTTGGACACGCCAGCCATCTCGGCGATGTCATTGATGGTCGCCTTGCGATCGGCGCCGTTGATGTCTAGCCACGCCTTTGCGACGGCGACAGGATTGAAATCGCTTTTGGGGGTGTCGGTCACCAAGATCGAAATCCTGCTCGAAGTTGCCTGCCTCAGGACCGATACCCTTTACGAGGCAAGCCTCCAAGAGATCCGAGCGAGCCGCCGCAACGATCAGGCGATCGGGACGATTTCGAGGTCGATTTCGCCGATGCCTTCGAATGTCACCGTCGAAGAGGCGCCAATTTTCGAGTCATGCACGCCCGTGATTGCGCCTGACGACACATAAAGCCCCGAAAGATCGCTCTCGCCATTCGCCTTTAAATGCTCGATGAGGAATTTCACCGCACCAAGAGGGCCGTCCAAACCGGGAAGCGCCGCTTTTCGGCCAACCATTTCTCCATCGATCTCGACCGAGGCAACGACCTGGCTAAGCGCCTCGCTCGACCAGTCCTTTATGCGCTGTCCGATGACGAGCCCGAAATTATTCCCAAAGTCGCTGATAATAACGGAGGGACCGTAGCTGTTAATGTCGATGATCGGGCTGCTGGCGAGTTCCACGCCGATGTAGGCCGCTCTTATGGCGGACATGACGTCATCCATGGACAGGTCGGTTTCGCCGATGGCCGAACAGTCTCCGAGTTCGAAAACCCATTCGGCTTCTACAGCAACAAAACCCTGATACGCGGGGACTTCCAGAGCGCCCTTGTCTGGCGCGCGGCGGACCGTCTTGGAGAAGATCGGTCCCGCTAGGCGTCTTTCGCTGAACTTGGAATGAAACGCCGGCGGGACGCCGCCAACTTTCCACCCTTCGACCTGGTCCGGCCAAGCCTGAATTGATTTCGCCTGTATCGCGTAAGCCGTATCAAGCGTCTCTGGGATGCGTCCCGGAAACTCCGTGAGGGGCGTATCCGAGGCTCGCGCGGCCCTGAGCGCCTTTGAGATCGCGTTCACGTCGGTTGTCTCGACGTCATCGCTCGACAAGTTCGTTTTCACACCGGGCCCCTTTGTTTTCGTCGTGTTTCTAAGCCTGGCAACCAACCAACTGCCTTGGCGATTTGGTAACCGGTGTCATAACATCATCAGTGCGGTCTAGCGCAAGGGCTGGCAGACGACTTCGAAAGTCTGTGCTGCACCATGTCCGAGCGGATCGCTGGATCCTCTCAGAGCTTTGACACCGGTGTCAATTCGCTGCTTAGATGCGCGGATCGTCTCGCTTCACGCTCACTCGTTGAAACGAGCCAGACAGGCATCTGCGCTAAGGGAGATCGCAAATGGCTAAACGAGTTTGGCGTGCTTTAAGCCGCCTGAAGCTAGGGGCATTTTCGGCAACGCTGAGCGTTTGTACCGTCCTGCCAGCCTGCGCGCAGACGCCATTGTCTCCGGATACAAATTGGCCAGGCAGTACGCCTGTCGATGGCTCAGGCGAGGCGATGTATCTGCCCGATTTTTCCTATGCCGGGTACGGATTCGGCGTTCAGGCGCTGCCCGGTTTCCAAGACGCGCAAATTGTTGACGTCGATGATTTTGGCGGACAGCCCGATGACGGGAAGGACGACTCTCGCGCCCTGCTTGATGCCGTGGCCGCAGCCAACGAAATCAACGGCCGCGTCGTCTTGCGGTTCTCCGCTGGGCGGTACCTCATATCCGAGATCATTCGGATTGAGCGAGGCGATATCGTCTTGCGCGGTATGGGTCAGGGTTCGGGCGGCACGGAACTGCATTTTCCGCGCCCGCTTTCCATGGTCGATGATGCCGGGGCTTTCTCCGAGATACGAGATTATCTCGTGCGCTACGACAAGCGCCAGCGCGAGCCAGAACGAAATATTGATCTGCTGTTCTCTGAGTATTCCTGGACGGGCGGCTTCATTTGGATTCAGAAGCCAGGTACGCGGGCGGCCTCTTATCTGGAGGAATTGGACCAGGCGCCAGAGAAGCTTTCCGATGTCCTCGCTGGCCGCCGCGGGGAGCGGACCATCTCCGTTGCTGATACGTCACGCTTGAGCGTTGGCGACGCGGTCCAACTCCAATGGTTCAATCGGGAAGGCGAGGGTGGCCCCCTGTTGCGGGAAATTTACGGCGACACATCGCTGGATATCGGCTCGCACCACTGGACCTTTGCAGACCGCCCGCTGGTGCGCCAGACAACGCGCATCACGGCCATAAATGGCACAGACGTCGAACTCGGCGATCCCCTGCTTCACGCTGTTTCTAGCCAGATCCCAGCTCAGCTTTCCGCTTGGCCTCATCTTGAGACTGTCGGGATTGAAGACATCCACTTCTCTTTCCCAAATGCACCCAGCTACGGTCATCATCTCGAGCAAGGCTTCAATGCGGTCTACTTCACCAGCGTGATCGATGGCTGGATGAGAGATGTCCGCTTCACCAACGCAGACTCCGGCGTTCTCAGCTACAACAGCGCGAACATAACCTTTCAGTCGATCCGAACCGAGGGTGAGCGCGGCGCCCACTACGGCGTCCATCTGGGCAATGTGCACAACGTGCTGGTCACGGACCTCGTGGTCGCCAACCCTGTGCGCCATTCGCTGACCTTCAACACTCAGTCGACACGGTCGGTCTACCAGCGCGCGACAGTCCTGAACGCGTCCGTACTCGACCAGCATGCGGGCGCGAATCACCAGAACCTTTTTGACCAGGTCACTTTGCACATTTCAGCAGAGCGGGATGAGCGCGGCCCGTTCTACAATGTCTGGGACGGCAGCGGCGCAAGATACTGGCAACCGGGCCATGGCCAATTCAATACGACATGGAACCTCGAGGTGATTGTTGAAGGGGGGGCAGAGCGCAGCGAGCCGGTACGCCTCCTCGGTTTGGCAGAAGGCCCGAGCGCGCGCATCGTCGGAGTTCACGGCAACCGGACAGTCGACGTAGAGTATTTTCCGCAGCCCTTTCTGTCAGGCCTCAACGAAACTCCGGACGTACCGTCCCTGTATGATTGGCAACTCGCGCAAAGGAACGTGAGAGACAACTGACAAAGACCTTGATTGGGGAGATCCATACGGCTGGTAGTGTCAGGCCATCAATAGAAGATCAGATCCGACTCAAAAAGGTCTAAGTGCAGACACTCAATAGGCTTCGAGCGTATGGCCGTGATGGGCCAACTATGCCCGGATCGGTGCGGAATTCTAACGTCTGGAATTTCACCCTGAGCTGCCGAAAAGACCGCTTCTTTCTGATTGTGAGGGCACGATCCTCATCCCTATTCCACCTCGCCCAACTACCGACCCTACTCAATCGGTGGGTACATGGTGGGTACATGGTGGGTACACGGTGCTTACTTGGTGC
>JBCBGD010000176.1:0-3561 GCA_038527085.1 Pseudomonadota bacterium
CTTCAGGATCTGACTTCAAGGCATAGAGGCAATCGCGAAAACGCGGTCCAGTATGGTATGTCACCACGATAGCGCTGGTCTTGGGCGTCGTCATGCCCGCTGTGCCCGGTCAACCACGACCAGGGTGAGCGCCAGCAAGACGATGCTCGCCCAGAATGCCTCATTCCAGGTGCTGTAGGACACCAGAGCGATGGCGAGCGCGGAGCCGATCAGGCCGGCGGTTCCGATCCGAAGCCTTAAGGACATGTCGCCCGGTCGCGGCAGGCGCCATCCGAACGCCAGGAGTGTGCCTGCCAGAAGGAGGGCGCCGACAAGGCCCGTCTCAATCCAGACCTCGAGCGGCATATTGTGGGGGTGGCTGGGCACAAGCGGATAGCGCATCCATGCTGCTTCCTGCCCGCCGCGCGCGACGGCCTCAGCCAGCCATTCCGGGCGCAGAGCATAGGTTTCGCGCCAGGTGGAGGCGGCCTCGAGGCCGTGACCGAGCAGAGGCTTCTCCATCACTTTCTCGCTCACGACCTGCCAGGCCCATAGGCGAGATTGAAACGACAGGGGGATGGCAATGTTGAGCGTGTCGAACGCGCGCGCGACCCAGCCCAGGGCGGGTGCCGCAAGGACCAATCCAGCCAGCCCGGTGAAAACAGTGCGGAAACCGTTGCGGGGCAGCGCCATCACAATGGCGATCACGGCGAACATCAAGATCACGCCGATGAGCGCTGCGCCACTGCCGAGCAGGGCAAACACGATGGTCGCGCCAACAACGCCGACATGTCCTGCGATCCGCCAAAGGCTGCCGCTTGTCCACGCCACGGCGAGCAGAACCGGCAATGCCAGGGCGAGGGCATTCGCGTAACGCAAGACGTTTTGCATGCCGTCCCGCATGGCTTCCTGAGGCGTGTCGTACATCAAGCCCAATCCCTGCTCCAAAAGGGGCGGTGTGATCAGGATCATGCCCAGATGAAGCGTCAGAATGGCGATGATCACCCGCGCCGAAAGTCGGGTCCTTGCGGTGGACACTTTGACCGCAGAAATCGCCACCATCGAAGCGATAGCCACCGCGATAAGGCGCGCGGGGCTGAACTCGACAGCGAAGTCCTGAGCCGCAAGGGAGCCCGATAGGATCGGGCCATCGCGCGCGGGGGACCAGACGAACGACACCGACACCCAGGCGATCAGTGCAATGAAAAGTGCCAGCAGAATTGAAGGTTTCGGCAGCTGTGGGCGAAAGGCGAGGCCCGCAAACGCCACAAGGACAATCAGGGGCGCGAAGCCCTGTGTGCCGAGAATGGCAAGCAGCGGCCAGAGCACCATCAGCCCGGCAAGAAAGGAGGGAAATGACGGGCTGCGCGAAGGCCTGCCAGGGGCTTCAGTGGTCATTGGATTGAGCTATCGCGCCTTGCCGATCTGGTCCAGCCGCAGACGCAGGATGACGAATGTGTCGGCGCCTGCGACGGAGATGTCCACCGGCCGCGTTGAAACCCCGTGCGATGAGAAAACAGGAGGTTCGCATGTGGAAGTCATTGGTTGCAGCCAGCATTGTGGCCCTTTGCGCCGCGCCCGTCGCGATCGCGCAGGACGCCCCGCCCGAGCGCGAGCGTGTGCGCGGGGCTGAGCGTCTCGGACAGATCGACCGGCGCCTGGACAGAGCCGAGCGAAACGGGCGCTGGGAGCAGGGCACACGCGCCGATTATGCGGAAAACCGCTTTGACCGTTTCGAGGATCGCGTGGACCGGCGCGAAAACCGCCGGGATGAAGCCGTTGATTTCGGTCGCCGCGACGTGATCGAGGACCGCCTTGATCGTGCAGAGGACAAGATCGATCGCCGCGAGAACCGCGTTGACCGTCGCCGCCGCGGGCAGCATGGTGGTGGCGAGGACTAGTCTTTCGGAACCATCAAAAATGCCGCGCCGCCGAGCCCGCAAAGACCGGCGGCGCATGCCATTCCAAGACTGTAGCCTGCAGCGAGCGGTGCCAATGCTGCAGCCCCTGCGACGCCGAGCAATTGCGCGATGCGCGAGGCGGTATTGTTGATCCCTGATGCCTTGCCCGTGTCCTCTTCGGCCACCGCGCCCATCACGCTGGAGGTGAGCGGCGCCACCAGGGCGGCGAAGCCGAGACCGATGATCGTCAGCGGCAAAAGTATGCCCACAAGCAGGTCGGCCTCAGAGAGGACCGAGAGTGCGAAATGGCCCGCCGCCGCCAGTGCCGCGCCGATCGCCAGAACAGGGCGCGCGCCGAGCGTATCTGACAAGCCTCCCGCAAATCGAGACAGGACGCCGACAAGGAGCGTGAAGGGAAGGAGGCACAGCCCCGCCTGGGTTGCTGTCAGGCCGCGCGCTTCGATGAGGTGAAACGGCAGCAAGAAGAACATGATCGACAGGCCGCCATAGAGGAAAAGCGTGGCGAGGTTGAGCCAGACAAACTGCGCAGAGGCGAAGAGCTCAGGCGAAAGCATCGGATGGGCAAAGCGGCGTTGCTGCCAGGCCAGGGCCGCGAGGAGGATGACCCCGGCGACCAATGCGGCGGTGCCATCCATGGACGGTCCAGACTCGCTTGCTGTGGAAACATGCACCGCGCCTTCGCCAGGCGAAAGCCCCGAGAGCCAGTAGGCCAGGGCTGCCAGGGCGAGGGACAGGATCAGCCCGCCGGTCCAATCGAGCGCCCGGTCCTGTTGGTGGGGTCTCGGTGCCGTGCGCAAGAGGATCGCCACGGCGACCACGGCAATTGGCGGATTGATCCAGAACACGGCCTCCCAGCCGAAGGTCACCGTCAGCCAGCCGCCAAGGAGCGGCCCACCCGCCGTGGTCAGGGCGGATGCCGCCGCCCATGTGCCGATGGCTTTGCCGCGCTCGTCTTCGGGATACACCTCGCCGATCAGGGCGAGGCTGGCCGGCGTCATGATGGCGGCGCCAACCCCCTGCATCAGCCGCGCGAAGATGAGCGTCTCAAGTGAAGGCGCGAGGGCGCAAGCGATTGAGGCCAGTGCGAAGACGGCACAGCCCCAGAGCAGTGTTCGTGCGCGGCCGTAGCGGTCTGCGATGGCGCCGCCCAGCAGGGTCAGCGCAGCCAGGGCGAGGACGTAGGCGTTGAGCACCCATTGGACGTCCTGCAGGCTGGCGGAGAAATCCGCGCGCAATGCAGGTAGCGCGACCGTCAGGGCCGATCCATCGATGAAAGCCATGGACGACGCCAGCACGCAGGCCGCGAGCACCCATCGCTTGCGGGTCGGCGCGACTTCGCGGCCTGCCGCCCGGGGGCAAGGCTCGGCGCGAATGACGCCATCATCACAGGGCTGGGCAAAAGGCTGTGCCATGGCCGCCCGTTAACATGGGCGGCCACTAAGGCCTATTCGGATTTCGCCCGTTTCAAGTCTGGCGCGAGCGCCTCGGCTGGAAGGGCAGTCAGGGCATCCTCCAGCATGACAATTTCTTGCGCCTTGGAGCCGAAGCGTCGGAGCGCTAGCTTGCGCTCTTCGGCTTCGCGCGCGCCGACCACGGCGATGATCGGCACCTTCTGGACCGAGTGCTCGCGGACCTTGTAGTTGATCTTCTCATTGCGCAG
>JBCBGD010000176.1:3658-5905 GCA_038527085.1 Pseudomonadota bacterium
ACCAAGGCGTTCGGGCAGGACGAAATCGAGCTGCAGCGTGCCGCACTGCCAGACCCGGCCGATGGCGTCGGTGAGCTGGTATTCCAGCTTCGGGCCATAGAACGCGCCTTCGCCGGGCATGATCTCATAGGGCAGGCCCGTGGCCTTGATTGCTTCTTCCAGGTCATGCTCGGCGCGGTCCCACACCTCGTCTGATCCTGCGCGCATGTCCGGGCGCGTGGATAGCTTCACGTCGACCTTTTCAAAGCCGAAATCGTCATACACGCTCTGGAGAAGCGCGCAGAACTTCTCCGTTTCGGAGATGATCTGGTCCTCACGGCAGAAGATGTGGGCGTCGTCCTGAGTGAACTGGCGCACACGCATGATGCCGTGCAGCGCGCCATGGGGTTCGTTGCGATGGCAACAACCGAACTCGGCCAGGCGCAAGGGCAGGTCGCGATAGGACTTCTGACCTGACTTGAACACCTCCACATGGGCCGGGCAGTTCATAGGCTTGATCGCCATGAGCCGCGCATCAGCGGGCACCTTCACCTCGCCTTCGCCGTCGGGGATGAAGTCTGGCACGACGAACATGTTCTCGCGGAACTTGCCCCAGTGGCCGGATTTCTCCCACTGGGCGCTATCCATGAGCTGGGGCGTCTTGATCTCATCATAGCCCTCACTGGCGAGGCGCCGGCGGATATAGGCCTCGACCTGAAGCCAGATCTGGTAGCCCTTGGGGTGCCAAAAGACGGACCCCGCGGCGGCCTCGCCATCGAGGTGGAAAAGGTCCAACTGAGTAGCGAGCTTGCGGTGATCGCGCTTTTCCGCCTCCTCGATGCGCATGAGGTGGGCCTTTAGCTCTTTCTCATTGCGCCAAGCGGTACCGTACATACGCTGCAGCTGCGCATTGCGGTGGTCTCCGCGCCAGTAAGCGCCCGCCAGTTTCATCAGCTTGAACGCCTTGGGCAGTTTGCCCGTGGACGGCAGGTGTGGCCCGCGGCAGAGATCGTACCAGTCGCCCTGGCGATAGATCGTGATGACCTCATCTGCGGGCAGGTCCGCAATCAACTCGGCCTTGTAGGTCTCACCGATGGACTTGAAGTGTTCGATGGCTTCATCCCGGTCCCAGACTTCGCGGATGAGTGGATGATCGGCATCGACAATATCAGCCATCTTCTTTTCGATCTTTTCGAAATCTTCCGTCGAAAAGGGCTCCTCGCGGTGGAAGTCGTAATAGAAGCCGTCATCGATCACGGGCCCGATCGTGACCTGCGTGCCGGGGAAGAGATCTTGCACGGCCTGAGCCAGCACATGGGCCGCGTCGTGGCGGATCAACTCGAGGCCTTCGGGGTCCATGTCGGTGACGATGGCCACCTCGGCCTCGGGCGGCAGCTCGCGGCCAAGGTCGCGCAGCTCACCATTCACCTTGGCGGCAAGGGCTTTCTTGGCGAGGGATTTGGAAATGGATTCTGCGACATCGAGGGCGGACGCGCCGTCCTCGTATTCGCGTTTGGAGCCGTCTGGCAGGATGACTTCGATCATGGCGTGTTTGTCTTCAGCGTCTCTTTCGGCCCGCTTAACGCGCTTGAGTTCGATTGCCCACAGGGGAAACGCGCAAGGCTGGTGAATTGTACGGGAGGAGGTCTGGATTGGTGGGCGCGCATGGCCTGTCGGCCTGCCGAAGCGGCGGGACTACGCGCCCGTACGAGTTCGTGTCGTGAGGTGGCGAACGCTGAATTCCATAGAACCAAAGTAGCCGTTCTCGGTGAGAACTTCAATAAACCCCCGCTGCCCGCGCGAGCATGACGGCGCCGATGGCCGTCACCAGCCAGCGCATCCAGGCCTTGAAGTTCACGTCGTTCATGATGGCAAGGACGCGCCCGCCCGCCCATGTGCCGGCCATGGCGATGGGGATGGCCGCGGCGATGAACCAGGCTGGCGGCATGGCGCCCCAGCCCGCCGCGCTGATGACGGGCACAGTCCAGAAGCCCACCTTGATGATGTGGCTGAGTGTCTGTGTGACCGATTTCGTGGCGACGATCTGTTGGCGGGTCATGTCATTGTCGACGAAAAAGATATCGAGCAAGGGGCCGGCGACGCCCGCGATGGTGTTGAGGGCCTGGACGATGATGCCTGCGCCAATCGCGTCGAGGCGACGCTGAATGTCCAGGTGAAAGCGCTCCTTAGGCACCCAGACAAGTAGCGGCAGCAGGCCGAGCACAAGATAGACCTGCTGTTTGTTCGGCACCCAGGTGATCGCAAACA
>JBCBGD010000177.1:0-4245 GCA_038527085.1 Pseudomonadota bacterium
TCGACGATGCCGAGAATGTCGCTTTCCTTCATGATCAGAAGCTCTTCACCGTCGAGGGTGACTTCGGAGCCTGACCATTTGCCGAACAGGATGCGGTCGCCGGGCTTCACTTCGAGCGCCACGCGCTCATTGTCGTCGCCAATGGCGCCATTGCCCACGGCGATGACTTCGCCTTCCTGGGGCTTTTCCTTGGCCGTGTCGGGAATGATGATCCCGCCGGCGGTCTTTTCGCTTTCTTCGATGCGGCGGACCAACACGCGGTCGTGGAGCGGACGGAATGCCATGTGCCCTCTTCCTTACTCTCTGGAGTTATGTTTTCGCCTGTCTGCAGGCCGGAGGGGCGCGTTAGCACTCGCCCTCTTCGACTGCCAACAGTGGTGCGGACTTAGGAGCCCGCTGCCGGAGCGTCAATGGCCGCGCTCACACTTTCTTGATGAATTTTTGTGCCCGCCCGCCTCAATTGGGCTTTGCCACGGAAATACGCTCTTAAGTAGCATTCCATGGCCAGCGCACAGCGTGAAGGCCTGCATCTTGCATCGGCCAAGACATGGGGCTTTGAGCAGGAGTTGCAATGAGTGACCGGGCCACAGACAGGGACTTTTCGAGCCGCCTCGGCGGGGCTGGACTGCTGACGACGGAAATTCTCTATCACATGCCCGATCATCCCGGCCTGTTACAGACCTTTGTCTGGCAGACCCTAGACACAGCCCCGCGCTTTCCGCGTCTTGCCCGTTTCCTGGACCATTGGCGCGCCGAGATCGACGCGATGATCCACACCATACGCATTGCCCATGCAGACTGGGCCGGTCCGTCAGAGTGGCGCGCTGTTGACGGCGAGTTCAGGCTCAACTGACTGTTTCTACAGCACGCCCTGTGAATTTGCCCTGCACAGGCGCATCGCCTTTGTTATAAGCGCGTGGGTGGGTTGAGCGGCTGGTCGGCAGGTACGCGCCGACAGACAACAATGCGGGGTAAGCGCAATGGGCAATCTGGTCTGGTGGATACTTCCGGCGATTTCCGGAGTGATCGGCTTGATGCTGGGCTTTGGCGGGCTGGGCAGGCTGTTCAGCGCCCAGATTTTTT
Source organism: Pseudomonadota bacterium (assembly GCA_038527085.1). Taxonomy (GTDB): domain Bacteria; phylum Pseudomonadota; class Alphaproteobacteria; order Caulobacterales; family Hyphomonadaceae; genus UBA5336. The sequence continues at coordinate 1,084 of JBCBGD010000177.1, forward strand.
CAGGGCTCCTGCGCACTGTGTTTGGTGTTGGCTTTCTCGGCCTCGCGGGTGTTGTCGCCATGGCAGGGCTGAACCTGCAAACCTACAAGCGCCTGACCTATGAGCGCGATGTGATGACCATCAGCTTTGCCGATGGCGGCGCGCCCGACAAATACATTGCCACTGTGATCTATGAGGGCGGCGAGACCGAAACCTATGAGCTGACGGGTGATGAGTGGCAGGTGCGCGCCCGCGTGATCCGCTTCGATCCGATGTCGAACATGCTCGGCTATGACAGCGTTTACCGCCTCGACCGCTTGTCCGGCGCCTTCGAAGAGGCCGTCGGTGACACGACGGTGGTCGTCCACCGCCTGAGCGAGAATCCTGGCCTCGACGTGCAGGCCCTTGCCAAAGCAGAAGGCGCGCGCTGGGGCCTGTCGACCCAGGCCTATGGATCGGGCGTCTACAACCCCATGGCCGATGGCCTGGCCTACCGCGTGAAAATGGCCCAGACCGGCCTTGTCATGGAAGCCGGCAACGCCGCCACACAGGCGCGCATCGGCAAGCCCAACGATTCCACCACCTCAGGCGTGGGCCAATAGTGGGCCTCTGGGAGAAATACGTCGTCCCGCCCCTCGTTTCGGCGGCGTGCTCCACCAAGCCGATCATGAAACAGCGCGAGAAGGTCGTGCCCGCCGCAGAGGGCAGGGTGCTCGAGGTCGGCTGCGGATCGGGCACGAATTTCGGTTACTATGACACGTCAAAGGTCGAGCGCCTGTTCGCCCTTGAGCCCTCCCAGGGCATGATCCGGCGCGCGAAGGAGACCGCCGCGCACTTGTCGATCGGCGAAGAGACGGACTTCTTCGAGACAGGCGCAGAAGCAATTCCGCTTGATGACCACAGCGTCGACACCGCCGTGATCACCTTCGTGCTTTGCACCATTCCAGACTGGAAAAGCGCGCTCAGCGAGGTGCGGCGCGTGCTCAAGCCTGGCGGTCGGATCCTTTTCTCGGAGCATGGCCTGGCGCCCGATGAGGGCATCGCGAAATGGCAAAGACGGGTCGAGCCGGTGTGGAAGCGGCTCGCAGGCGGGTGCCACCTCACGCGCGACACGGGCGACCTTCTCTCGTCAGCCGGTTTCAAGCTTGAGGACGTTGAGACCATGTACCTGCCCTCAACGCCGAAAATCGCAGGCTTCGTCTGCTGGGGCAGCGCCTCCCAGGCCTGATACGCCTCGGGTGCTCACCAGCTTGCAACCTATCGCGCATTTGCCCATCTGAAGGGCAGCGAAACAAAGGATACGCGCAGGCATGGATATTCTCGGCGCAAATGGCTCAGCCGCAGCGGGCGGCGACCTTATCAAGGACAGCACTGACCAAGGCTTTATGGCGGATGTGATCGAAGCGTCCAAGGAGGCGCCGGTCCTTGTGGACTTCTGGGCGCCGTGGTGCGGACCGTGCAAGACGCTCACCCCAGTGATTGAGAAAGCCGTGACCGCCAAGGCCGGCAAGGTGAAGCTGGTCAAGATCAACATCGACGAAAATCCGGGCATTGCGGGCCAACTCGGCGTGCGCTCCATCCCGGCCGTGTTTGCCTTCGACAAGGGCCAGCCCGTGGACGCCTTCATGGGCGCCCAGCCTGAAAGCCAGATCAACCAGTTCATCGACAAGCTGCTGTCGGGCACCGATGATGGCAAGGCGCTGGCGGACGCCATTGAAGCGGCAGACCAGATGCTGGCCGATGGCGACGTTGGCGGCGCCGCACAGCTCTACGCCCAGATCATCAATGCCGATCCCGGCCAAGTGGCCGCCGTCGCCGGCCTTGCACGCTGCTACCTTGCCAATGGCGATGTGGAGCGTGCGCGTGAAACGCTCGAGATCACGCCGGCAGATAAACGCAGCGAGGCTGCCTGGCAGAGCGCATCGAAAGCGGTCGAGTTGGCTGAGAACGCGCCAAGCGCCGATGAATTTGCCGAGGCCCAGGCCGCGGTTGAGGCCGCTCCAGGCGACCACGCCGCGCGATACGACCTCGCCGACAAGTTGGCCTCTGCAGGCCGCAACCAGCAGGCCGTCGATCACCTGCTCACCATTCTTGCCGATGACCTGACCTGGGAAGACGGAAAAGCGCGCGAAAAGCTGCTGGAAGTGTTTGAGGCGGCGGGTCCGAAAGATCCAGCCACGATTGACGGCCGCCGCCGTCTGGCCTCCCTGACGTTCGCCTGATCTTTCGCTCACCGGACCGCAAACAGTGCTCTGCCTAGCCATGGCGGCTTTGCGCCCCATGTCACTCTCATGCAGGCAATGGAGGCTGCGCCCATGACAATGCAGGCCTACAGGCGCGTGAGCGATCTGCCCGATCAACTCGCTGTATTTCCATTGCCCGGCGCCCTGTTGTTTCCGCGCTGGACGCTGTCACTGAACATCTTCGAGCCGCGCTACCTGAACATGATCGATGACACCATGTCGGGCTCGCGCATTCTTGGCATGGTCCAGACCACGGGCGGCAGCAAGGCACTGCCGGAGCTTGCCCATGTGGGGTGTGCTGGCCGGATCACGTCCTATTCCGAGACCGATGATGGCCGCTACCTGATCGTGCTGACAGGCATTTGCCGGTTCAATGTCAATGAAGTCGCCAATGCAGACACGCCCTATCGCCAAGCACGGCCAGACTGGTCGCCGTTCGAGGCCGATCTGGCCACGCCTGACATCGCCGATCTGCCAAGCCGCGAACGTCTCATCACGGCGCTAAGGGACTATGTCGCGCGCAACGAGATGCAGGCTGACTGGTCAGCGGTTGAGGACGCGCCGATTGAAACGCTGGTGAACGCACTGTGTGCCGGATGCCCCTTCGAGACGGTCGAGAAGCAGGCGCTTCTTGAGTCGCCCACGCTGCGCGAGCGTGCCGATACGCTGATCGCGCTGTTGGAAATGGACGTGCCAGGCGGAGCAGGGGGCGCGGCGAACCTGCAATGAGTGACGGCGAAGAGACAGGCGAGACCCGCGTGCGCGCCTCTGGCATGGATCCCAGGGTGCTCGAACTTCTCATCTGTCCGATCACGCGGCTGCCTTTGGAATACGATCACGCCGCAAACGAGCTGATTTCGCGGAAAGCTGGCCTCGCCTTCCCGATCCGCAATGGCCTGCCGCTTCTCACGGAAGAACATGCCCGCGAGCTTGGAGACAG
>JBCBGD010000177.1:4342-5881 GCA_038527085.1 Pseudomonadota bacterium
AGCGAGGCCGCGGCACGGGCGTGGCCCGTCAAGCTCGCCTTTCGGAAAGAAGCGCGCGAATTGGTCGTCTCATTTGACGATGGCAGCTCGGGCGCCATTCCTTTCCGCCACCTGCGCGCAAACAGCCCGTCTGCGGAGGTGCGCGGACACGGTAGCGGCCCGCCGCCGCCACAGCCACCGATCCCGGAAGACATCACCGTGAACCAGGCCGACCCAGTCGGGCGCTATGCCGTCAGAATCCATTTCAGTGATGGCCATTCCAGCGGGCTTTACACCTGGAGCCTGCTTTACCGCATCGCTGTCGAAGGCGACCCGGTCGCTTAACCCGCGGCAACGCCGGGCTGGCCGCCCGTTAATGTTCATATTGCTACCCCCAAAAGCGAGGGAGGGCTGGGATGCGCATCTGTGCGTATCCAAGCGCGGGTTTGCGCGCGCCTTCTCCATGGCGAAACACTTCAAAAAGGGACCCGCATGAACGCGTTTCTGGAAAATCTCGATATCAACTCGTACGTACCCATCGCAATCCAGTGGGGCACGAACATCCTTCTTGCCATTGCTATATATGTGGTCGGCGCCTTCGTGGCGGGCCGGGTCGGCAAGTTCGTCACCGGGCTTGGAAAACGGTACGAAAACCTCGACTCCACCCTGTTCAACTTCCTCGGCAGCGTGGCGAAATGGCTGATCCTGGCCTTTGTTTTCATCGCGGTGCTCAATGTCTTCGGCGTCCAGACGACGTCCATCATTGCTGTGCTCGGTGCAGCGTCACTGGCCGTTGGTCTTGCCCTTCAGGGGGCGCTTTCCAACCTGGCAGCGGGCGTGATGCTGATGCTGTTCCGCCCCTTCAAGGTGGGTGACTTCATCGACGCCGCTGGTCGGTTTGGCCATGTGGACGACATCAATCTGTTCACGACGATCCTGTCGACCTTTGATCGCCAGCACATCATCGTGCCGAACGGCCAAATCTGGGGCGAGCAGATTGTGAATCACTCCCATCACCCCGTGCGGGGCGTGGATATGACCTTTGGCATCTCCTATGACAGCGACATCGATACGGCCCGCAAAGCGATCGAGGATGTCTTTGCCGACCATCCCCATATCCTCAAGGATCCGGCACCATTCATCGAGGTTTCAACGCTGAACAATTCGTCGGTTGATTTCATCACCCGCCCATTTGTGAACGGCGAGCACTATTTCGACGTGCTCTACTCTGTGCCTGAATTGGTGAAGAAGAAGCTGGACAGTGTGGGGGTCGAAATCCCGTTCCCACACCAGAAAGTCATCCTGTTCCAAGGAGACAAGGTGGAGGCCTAGGGGGCTGGTGCCTCAGCTTGCCGGATCCTTCATCAGGTCCGGCAGGTTGCCTTGTGTGGCGCTGGCCTGTTGGGCCAGCGCCTTTCTTATGACGCCCGTCCGCTCTGCCACGGCCAGGGCGAGGCCCCGCAGGGGTTTCAGCACCATATTGTCATTGGAAAAGACCCGGTCGATCAGGTCCATGCCCAGCGCGGTGCCATTGGCATCCAGGCGCCGCCAGCGCTGATA
>JBCBGD010000178.1:0-5880 GCA_038527085.1 Pseudomonadota bacterium
TTCCAAGCTGGTGGAAGAAGCCGCTCAGCGAGAAGAAATTCACCAGCTTCAATGCCAAGTGCGAGACGCTCGCCGAGAAACCGGTCTTTCGCGGCGCCTTCAAATACCGCCGCTGCCTTGTGCCCATCTCCGGCTTCTATGAATGGACGGGCGCAAAGGGATCGAAGACACCCTTTGCCATCTCGCTTCGAAACCGGCGTTGGTTTTGCCTCGCCGGGCTGTGGGACCGCGCGATGATCGATGGCTCAGAGATCGAAAGCTTCACGGTCATTACGACCACGCCGAACGACCTGATGGCGGGCATCCACACACGCATGCCGGTCATTCTGAAGCCTGAAGACTACACGCGATGGCTCGTTCCGCAGTCAGGTCCTGTACAGGATCTTTTCGAACCCTTTGCCACCGAAGACATGCACGCCTGGGTCGTCGGCCCCGATGTTGGCAATGTCCGAAACAACCACCCGGGTCTCATCGAAGAGGTCTAGGTCAGCTGCCCCCGGCCGGTGCCATGGTGCAGGGCGCAGATCAGCGTGAACAGTCTGCGCGAGGTGTCGAAATCGATCTCGACCTTTCCGTTGAGCCGCTCCGCCACAAGCTCCGAGCCTTCATTGTGCACGCCGCGGCGGGCCATATCGATCGCTTCGATCTGGTGGGGCGACTGTGTACGGATCGCCTCGTAATAGCTCTCGCAGATCATGAAATAGTCTCGGATGACTCCCCGGAACGGCGTCATCGAAAGAATGAACGTATGGACGGGCTCGCCGGGCTCATCGGCGATGTCGAAGACGAGCTTGCGTTCCTGAAGCGACAGCGACAGGCGGTATGGACCGCTGCCGTGGCCCTCCACGCCGAACGTGTTCTCTTCGATCAGATCGAAAATCGCCACGCGCCGTTCATGCTCGGCCTCTGGGCCTGAGGCTGCAAGCGTCGCTTCGTCTATGTCGATGGAGATCAGTCGATTGTCGGTCATCGCCTCAGCCGGGTCTTTGCGAATGGTGGCAGAGCCTCAGAGGCCGGGCAAGCCCCCGAAAATACGGCTCATGCGCGCCGCTTGTCATGGTCAGGGGTTTTGCGCGTCGGCCATACGAAGTCTGAATCGACAAGCGTGGCATCGAGCGCTTCCACTTCGAGCGCGATTTCTCCGTCCCCGGAGAAAAGCAGGATCACTCTGCCCTCAGGCTCGGTTTCACCAGGTTCGAACGCGACGCTCAACAGCGATATCACCACCTCAGGATCGTTCTGCGGCAAGCCGCGGACTTGCGCCTTCAGGACGCTGTCGAAAGCGAGGATGGATCGCACGCGCTGTTTGGGCGCGCCTTCATGCTCCCAGCGGAAGCGGTTGAGCTCCAGGGTGAAGCGGCGCTGGCGCGCCTTGAAGGCTAGGTTACCGGCCTGCGTGATCGCGTCCTGAACCATGGCCGACAGGATCTTCAGATCGGCCTGATCCTGCGCCATCAGGCGCAATGGCTTTGAGGTGTCCATGTCCGAAGCCCCCAATTGGCTCAGTCTGAAAGGCGGGCCACATCGGCGCCGCAGGCTGAAAGTTTTCGATCGAGCCCCTCAAAGCCGCGATCGAGGTGATAGATGCGATTGACCACAGTCTCCCCCTCAGCGGCAAGTCCTGCGATCACCAGCGAGACCGAAGCCCGCAAGTCCGTCGCCATCACGGGCGCGCCTTTAAGCTGATCGACGCCCTTCACCACAGCCTCGTGGCCCCGCACGGAGATGTTGGCGCCCAGGCGCGACAGCTCAGGTGCGTGCATAAATCGGTTCTCGAAGATGTTCTCGCGGATGATTGAGGTGCCATCCGCCAGCGAGACAAGCGCCATGAGCTGCGCCTGAAGATCGGTTGGGAAGCCGGGATGGGGCTGGGTGTCGATGTCGACCGCTTTCAGCTTTGTCCCGTTGCGCTGGATGCGGATTGTGCCCTCATCAATATCCGTTGTGACCGTCACGCCAGCCTTTCGCAGGGCAGACAGCGCCGCCCCAAGCGCCTCGACAGGGGCGTTGGTTAGCGTGACGTCTCCGCCCGCCGCGGCCGCCGCCATGGCGTATGTGCCGGCTTCGATCCTGTCGGGCATGACGTCGTGATCGGCCCCAGACAGGCCCTCCACACCTGTAATCCTGATCGTATCCGTGCCCGCACCAGTTATTCGCGCGCCCATCTTGTTCAGGCAGTCTGCCAGATCCGCAATCTCGGGCTCGCGCGCCGCGTTCTCCAAGACGGTCTCGCCCTTGGCCAGTGTGGCCGCCAGCATGGCGTGCTCGGTGGCGCCGACCGAGGGAAACGGAAAGTTCACGTGGGCACCCTTCAGTCCGTGGATCGCGGCGGCCTTCACATAGCCCTCTTCCACCAGCAGGTCCGCGCCCATGGCTTCGAAGGCTTTCAGATGAAGATCGACGGGCCGCGCACCGATGGCGCAACCGCCCGGCAGCGAAACAGTGGCGTGACCTGATCTGGCCAGAAGCGGCCCCAGCACATTGAAGCTCGCGCGCATCTTCCGCACCTGGTCATAGGGCGCGATGGTGCTCTTGAGTTCAGCTGCATTGAGATGGCAGGTCGAGCTGCCCTTGGGCCAGTAGACCTCGACTCCGAGGGTCGCAAGCAGTTCCCCGAGGAAACGGGTGTCGCTCAGGTCCGGCATGTTCGACAGGGTCAGCGGCTCATCTGTGAGCAGGCTGGCAACCATGAGTTTGAGAGCTGAGTTCTTGGCGCCCGAAATGGCGATCGAACCCTTGAGCGGCCTACCACCGCGAATGTGAAGTCTGTCCATCAGCGCTGGTTACACAGCACTGGCGGCAAGGAAAAGGCTGCAATGCGGCAAGTCCTTGCCCGCTCGGCTTCCAATCAGCCGTGGCGTCGCTGATATCGCCAGATGCGCAGAAAGGCGGCCGCCCAGCGCCGATCCTGAAAGATCAGAGTTTTTTGCACTGCACCACAGGCACGAAAGCCTGTCTTGACCATGATGTCCGGCGCTTCCCCCTCGGTCTGACGAGAATCACTTTCGCACAGATTTTGCCGCCAGCGGGCATACGTATCGATCGCAGATGCCAGTATTTGCTCGTCCTCGGGACGGCTGAGCCCCAAATTCACCACTACGTCAGTCATGGCGTACCCCACCTATGCAACATTTTGCATCGTGCACTGACGTTTACATTTACGCAACCTTCCAACGGGTGTTTTTGTGCAGGCGCACTCGCGCCATTCGCGAAATCAGTGCGGCAAAGCCACACTCCCTGTTGCGAAGCGTTCTCAGAAAGACTAGGTATCGCGCTCTGCCGGGAGAACACAATGCGCAACCAATTCATCGCCCTTTCAATGCTGTGTGCCGGGCTTGTCCTGACATCGTGCGGCAACGAAGCATCGGAAGGCCCTCAGGCAAGCAACGAAGCCGCCGCCGATCAAGTGCTGACGCTTTACTCCGCACGCCATTACGACGGCGACCAAGCCATCTATGACGCATTTGAGGCCGAGACGGGCATTGAAGTGCGCGCCCGCGAGTCTCGTGCACCACAACTGCTCGAGACGATGAAGGCAGAAGGTGACGCCAGTCCGGCCGACGTCATCATCGCTGCCGATGCTGGCACGCTGTGGCGATTCAAGGATGCGGGGCTGACCCAGCAGATCGCATCCGACGCGCTGGATGCTGCGGTGCCTTCTCAGTTCAAGGACCCGGACGGACACTGGTTTGGTCTCGCCAAACGCTACCGCGTGATCGCCTATGACACCGAACGCGTGACCGAAGCAGATGTCGACGCCTTCCCGAAACTGGCTACCGCCGACTTCGAGGGCGAGATCTGTGCACGCTCAAGCTCCAACATCTACAATCTCTCCCTCCTCGGCCACCTGATGGAGACGATCGGAGCGGACTCCGCCGAGTCCTGGGCCGATGCCGTCTCGGACAATTTCGCGCGTGATCCCGCTGGAGGAGACACAGATCAGATCAAAGCCGTTGCGGCGGGCGCCTGCAGCGTCGCCATCGCGAACCACTATTACTGGTTTCGCCTCGCGACGAGCGGCTCTGAGGCTGACCGCGAAGTTGCGGCGAAAACAGCAATCGTCTTCGCCGACACCGGCGATGGTCCCCACGCCAACGTTACGGCAGGCGCTGTTGCCGCCAATGCTCCGAACGCTGAGGCAGCGGTTGCGTTTCTCGAGTTTCTCGCGACACCTCGCGGCCAGGAAATGCTCATCGCCGAAACAAAGGAATACCCGATTGTGGGAGGGGTCGCCTTGCCAGACGGTTTGACGCCAGCGCCCACCGAGACCTCGTCAACGAATCTCGCACGCTTCGGCGAAAATCAGGTGGAAGCCCAGCGCATCTATGACCGCGCAGGCTGGCCCTGATCGCCGCGACGGTAGCCCGAGTTCGTGACGCCTCTCTCGCTTCAATCGCCGGGCCAACGCGTTCCCCTTGGCCTCGCCACAGCGATTTTGGCCGTTCCCCTGCTCGCAGCCGCCCTCAGCGGAGTGCTGGCAGGCGGCGGCGAGGCCTGGGACCACATCGTCTCAACAGATCTTTGGCGGTTCACGCTCACCACGATCGGAATGCTGGCGCTGACCGGCGCATTGATCCTGATGCTGGCCATTCCATCGGCCTGGCTGGTCACCATGCACAGCTTTCCGGGGCGCGCCCTTTTTGAGTGGCTGTTGATCCTGCCACTCGCCGCGCCGGGATATGTCATCGCCTTCGCCTACGCAGATCTGTTCGGCGTCGCGGGCCCGCTCCAAAGCGCCCTCCGCGACCTCACCGGGCTGGGCGCGCGGGACTATTGGTTCCCTGACATCAACTCCCTTTCGGGATTGAGCCTTGTTCTTGCGGGCGCCCTTTATCCATACGTCTATCTCACCGCGCGTTCGGCATTCACAACAACCTCGCTGTGCGCCATCGACGCCTCGCGCACCCTCGGCATGCCGCCGCTGAGAACGCTCTGGCGCGTGGCTCTTCCCGCTGCGCGCCCAGCCATCGTTGCAGGGCTCGCCCTCGCGCTCATGGAAGCAGCGGCCGACTTTGGCGCAGCTGATTATCTCGGCGTACGAACGCTAACGGTGGGACTGTTCAGGGCCTGGTCGAGCTTTGGGGATGCTGGCGCCGCCGCGCGCATGGCACTTATTCTCCTGTTTCTCGCCTTGACCCTGCAGTGGCTCGAGCGCCGCGAACGGGGCATGGCGGGCAGCCAGGCGACCTCCAAGCGCTGGCAGACCCTTACGCGCCCGCCTTTGTCACCGCTGCAAGGCGCACTGGCCGCTGGCTTCTGCACATTTGTTTTCGCCCTGGGCTTTGGCGTACCGATCGCACGGCTCATCTGGATTGCTGTCGAGACAGGTGATGCAGGCGCAAGCCTCACTGCGCCGCTTCTGACCTCCATCACGCTCGCAAGCCTTGGCGCAGCGATGTGTTTCGTGCTCGGCGTATCGATCGCGCTGGGTCTTCGCCGCGGTGGCAACATCGCAGCACTCGCCCGCGCCGTCATGGCTGGCGGCTACGCCGTGCCAGGCGCGGTGCTCGCGCTTGGCGGGATCGTCGCGCTGGCGACGCTGGGGCTGAACCTCGCCGGCCCCGTCGCGGTATTTGTTCTTGTCTGGGTGTATGCTTGCAGGTTCACCGCTGCCGGAGCAGAGCCGGTTCAGGCCGCCCTCGCCCGCGCTCCCGCCTCAATGACAGACGCCGCGCGCAGTCTCGGCGCGGGTCCTGGAAGGCGGCTTCTTCAGGTCGACCTGCCGATCGCCATGTCAGGCGCCATGGTGGCCGCGCTGATCTTGTTCGTGGAGATCCTGAAGGAGCTGCCCGCCACGCTGATGCTTCGCCCGGCCAATTGGGACACGCTCGCCGTTCGTGCCTATGACTACGCCTCAGATGAGCGACTCGCCGCTGCCGC
>JBCBGD010000179.1:0-5837 GCA_038527085.1 Pseudomonadota bacterium
GAAAACGTCATTCCCAGGGTCTGCGCCCACTGTGGCAGGGCCGTGTAGTGCAGGTGGTGAGGGCCGGCCCAGATGTAGATGAAGATCAGCGACCAGAAGTGCACAATGGACAGGCGGTAGGAGTAGACCGGCCGGTTCACGCGCTTCGGGATGAAGTAGTACATGATGGCCAGGAAGCCGGTGGTCAGGAAGAAGCCCACAGCATTGTGGCCGTACCACCACTGGGTCAGCGCATCCTGCACCCCGGAGAAGACCGAGTAGGAGCGCGTTCCGAACCAATCCACCGGCATCGACAGGTTGTTGACGATGTGCAGCATCGCGATCGTCACGATGAAGGAGAGGTAGAACCAGTTCGCCACGTAAATGTGGGGCTCTTTGCGCTTCCAGATCGTGCCGAGGAAGACGAGCAGATAGGCCACCCAAACCACGGTCAACCAGAGGTCAGCATACCATTCCGGCTCGGCATATTCCTTCGACTGGGTGATGCCGAGGACGTACCCTGACGCCGCGATCACGATGAAGATCTGGTAGCCCCAGAACACGAACCAGGGCCACATGCCGCCAGCCAGGCGCGTACGGCAGGTGCGCTGAACCACATAGAAACTAGTCGCGAGCAGCACATTACCGCCAAACGCGAAGATCACCGCGCTGGTATGTAGCGGGCGCAGGCGTCCGAAATTCGTCCAGCCCAGTTCGGGGAAATAGAAGAGGTTTGGCCAGGTTAGCTGCAGGGCAATGACAATGCCCACCAGGAAGCCGACAAGCCCCCAGAACATCGAAGCAGCTACGCCAAACTTGATCAGCGTGTCTTCGTATTTCGTCTGATCGAAGACCTGCCGATTTTGTATCGACCCGCCCCACAGGAACAGGCCGAGGACAAAGGCCCCGAGCAGCGCAATGAACATCCAGGCATGTACGCCCATCAGCAAATCACCCGGATTTGCCGCGGCCAGAACCGCCCACAAAAGCGCCAGGCCCAGAACGCCACCAACGCCAATGATGCTCGCATTGGTCATTCCGGCGCTCGGCGGTGAAGTGATCGTCGACACGATTGCCACCCCTCTCCTCTTGAACTTCGCGGAGAACGTAGCGAGCCGCAGATTCCCCCTGAATACGTGGAACCCCCTATGGAGAGGGCGTCAGGGCTGCGGCAAAACGGTCGCCGTCAAAAGGGAGGGCCTCTGTGTCACGAACTGTACAGATACTTACGGGTCTCGCGCTGCTGGCCGCCGGCACGGCCAAGGCCATGCACCACGCCGCGACGCTCGATCCGATGGCGGCCTACTGGTGCCGAAACGGCACCCTGGACGGCGCGGTTGCAGACACCTGGCTGTCTCAGGTCCATTGCTGGGGGTGTGGCGCCGCGCTTTTGGGAGCAGCAATTCTGGCCCACGCAGCCTATCGCTCACTCGCCGGTCGTGTGAATGCCTCCGACCCCAGCATCCTTGGGTTGCGACCACTTTAAGCGACTGCCGAAAGCGAATTATGCCTACTCTATCGGCTGAGACATTGGCCCATGGAGACGGCTAAATGCCCGGCAAAACGCCACTGACTGATGCCCCGCTGCAAACGCTCGAAGCGCTGCAGATCCATTTGGAGTCTGTCCTGGCGTCTGTTCCGGACGCGATGATCATCATCAATCGCGAAGGCACCATCCTGCAGTTCAGCCGGGCGGCGCGCGAGCTGTTCGGCTACGAAAACGAGGACATCATAGGCCAGCATGTCAGCGTGCTGATGACCAGCCGGGATGCAGACCTGCACGACGCGTATATGAGCCGCTACGAGGAAACCCAGAAACCTCGCATCATCGGCATAGGCCGTGTGGTGATGGCCAAAAAGGCCGATGGCAGCGAGTTTCCCATCGACTTGAAAATCGGCGAGGCGAAGATCGGCGGCACGTCGATCTATACGGGGTTCCTGCGTGACCTGACCGAAAAGCAGAAATCGGAACTGCGCATGCGCGAGATGCAGGCCGAGTTGGTGCACTTCTCGCGGCTCAGCGCCGTGGGCACCATGGCGTCCGCGCTTGCCCACGAACTGAACCAGCCCCTCACCGCGATCGCCAACTACCTCGAAGCCGGGCGGGACCTTCTCGACACCCCTGATCAGGAATCGCTCAGTCTGGCCCAGGAAGCCATGGACGAAGCCGCGAAACAGTCGGTGCGCGCAGGCGTCATTGTGCGCAAATTGAGGGACTATGTCGCGCGCGGAGAGATCACGGCACGCACCGTCGCCTTGCGCCCGCTTCTGAACGATTCGGTATCGCTCGCCCTGATCGGCACATCGGGCGACACGGTGCAGATCACGTGCGATGTCGCCGCCAACATCACCGATGTCATGGTCGACCCAATCCAGATCCAGCAAGTGGTCATCAATCTCCTGCGCAACGCTTTTGAAGCCCTGTCCGACATGGCCGGCGCAAGGATCGACGTCTCAGCCACGCGCCTTGATGATGAATTCGTGACCATTTCGATCACAGACAACGGGCCTGGCATCGACCCGGAGATTGCCGAACAGCTGTTCCGCCCCTTCACCACATCCAAGACCACGGGCATGGGCCTCGGCCTGTCGATCTGTCAGACGATTGTCGAAGCCCATGGGGGTGAGATCCGCGCCCATGCTGACCTTGAAGAAGGCACCTGTTTCAGTTTTACGATACCGGCTGCCGACGAGGACCCCAAGTAATGCCTGATCGCCAATTGATTCACCTGGTCGACGATGACGAGGCGATCCGCCATTCCGCGAGCTTCATGTTGCGCGCGGCGGGATATCGCGTCCAGACCTATGCCGACGGCGTGACCTTTCTCGACGTTGCCGATACCGCTGAGCCTGGCTGCATCCTTCTCGACGTGCAGATGCCGCGAAAGGACGGGCTCACTGTATTGTCTGACCTGAATGAGCGCGGGGTGGACATGCCTGTGATCGTGCTGACGGGTCATGGTGATGTGTCGGTTGCCGTTTCGGCCATGAAAGGCGGCGCTGTCGATTTCGTCGAAAAGCCCTACGAGAAAGCCAAACTGCTCGAGGCGATCTCCCTGGCTTTCGAGAAGCTGGAGTCGCGCGACGTGCGCGAGCAGCTTGAGGGCAAGGCAAAGGCCCGCCTGACAGCGCTGACCCAGCGTGAGAACGAGGTTCTCGAAGGCCTCGTCGACGGGCTGACAAACAAGGCCATCGCCGAGCGTTTGTCGATTTCGCCTCGGACCGTAGAAATCCATCGCTCGCATGTGATGGAGAAGCTGGAGGTCGACAGTTTGTCCGCCGCGCTTCGCCTCGCCTTTGCCGCTGGCGTTGGGTTCGAGGATTAGTCTCCTCAAGTCTGGCTTGAGATTTTCTGGGCGACATTAGGGGCATCTACCTACAGACCTTGCGCGCGCGCAGCGGCAGATTGGCATTCGATTCCGCCAGTCATGCGAGACTCTGACAGAATGAGCGCCAGCCGCCCTTCCACCCTCAAACACCGCGTCGTCGTGGTGGAAGACAGCAAGGCGGTACGTCACTCACTGGAGCTGTTGTTGCGCACGCGGGGCTATGTCGTGTCGGCTTTTGAGGACGCAGAGCACCTTTTCGATGCAGATCACTCGCCGCAGGCCGATTGTTTCCTGATCGATTTCCGTTTGCCAGCACAGGACGGGCTACAAGTTCTCACCGCGCTGAGGGCAGCTGGCAGCGCAGCGCCTGCCATCATGATCACGTCCTGCCTGACAGCCGACCTGCGCGCCAAGGCTCTGGCCGCAGGATTTCGATCCATCATCGAGAAACCGCCCCAGAGGCTGTGCCTGATTGATGAGGTCGCTAATGCGATCGCAGAAGGCCCCGCGCTGGCTTGAGTCCCTAACAGTTGGCGACTTGAGGATGCCGCCCCCTGGCAATCTCTAGCGGGTGCGAGGGGTCTCGTTCTTCTCGCGCCCGAACACCAGCTTCATTAGCCAGTTTGGCGCAAACCGCTCGACGCTCGGATACCGCTTGAGCACCCCCTCCATCCAGCGGCGCCCCCACATGGAGTTGCGCCCCAGCAGGACCACGCCGAGGATCACGACAGGCAAACCAATCGGCACGAAGGGAAAAGGCGTGAGGATGGCGAGCGGCACGCCAATGATGATGAAAAACAATCCAAGCAGGGCAAACAGTTGCCGAACGAGCGTGCGCATACCTTGCCCTACCACAGCGATGGGTTGGCCGACCGAAGGCTGGGGGCCTCTCGGGCCGAATGGATCATTGCTGTCAGGCATAAACTCAATATGGGTGATGAACATGATGCGGCCAGTACCCCCACGTAACTGTTAAGTGCGTTTGGCAACAGTAAGGCAGTATGGCTAATTTTCCCTCGCGACAGTGTTTTAAATTCAACACGTTCCGTTTGTACACGCCAAGAGGTCTCCCCCGATGAAGCTGCAATCGATCCAGATGCTGCGCGCCGTGGCGGCTCTCATGGTCGTGGCCTATCATCTGACGACGATCCGCGGCGCGATGGTCTTTCCCGGTGTCGATGTCTATTCGCTCGATGGCGTCCCGGTATTGGAAAACGGATACGCTGGGGTCGATCTGTTCTTCGTGATTTCAGGCTTCATCATGGCCTATGTGACGGGCGAGCGGACCCGGGGGCCGGCCACGGCCGGGCTGTTCCTCGTCTCACGCGCCGTGCGCATCTATCCGCCATGGTGGCTGTTTGCCGGCATATTCACCGCCTACATGCTCACCGCCCATGTGGTGTTGAATGTGGAGGGGCTCGGCTGGGATGCCTTCGCGGGCGGCGCAATCGCGCCTGGGGAGTATCTCTGGAAGTCGTTCGCTCTGATCCCACAAGAGGCCTTTCCTGTCCTGAATGTCGGCTGGACGCTCGTCCATGAAATGTACTTCTATCTCGTCTTCGCACTCAGCCTTCTGGTCTCGCGGCGATGGCTCGTGCCGTTTCTTCTGGTCTGGGGCGCGATCGTGCTCGCACTGTCCCTGGCGGGCTACTCCTTCGCAATCGGTCGTGACCTGCTCACCCTTGCCGTTCATCCCATGACACTCGAATTCATCCTCGGTGCATTTGCAGGCATAGCGGTTCAAAGCGGGCGAAGATGGCGGCCCGGTCTGGTCACGGCGGTTTCGGCATTGATTTGGGCCGGCGTGCTCATCTTCGTGCTGTCACCGGTAAATGTTCTGGAGGAGGCAGCACCAGGCTCGGTCGTCATGGTCGGTCATCAATTGGCATTTGCGACCGAGGAGCCCTGGAACCTGTTCCTGCTCGAATGGGGGCGCGTGATCGCGTTCGGGCTGCCCGGCGCCCTACTGGTCTACGGTCTTGCAAGCCTTGAGGCCGAAGACCGCCTGAAGGGCTGGACGCCGCTCGTGCGGATCGGAGACTGGTCCTATGCGCTTTATCTCAGCCACATCATCGTTCTGGTCGCGCTAGCGAGACTCTTTCCGATCCTCCAGGCGCGACTTGGCCTGCCGGAATGGACTGCCCTCACCGAGCAAAGCATCTGGGGCGCAGCCGCCTTCAGCACGCTGGCCATCACTACCTGCCTGATCACGGCGTGGCTGGCCTATACCCTTTTCGAGCGACCCGTCATGGCGCTTTATGGCAGGCTGAGGAGAAACTGGAGCGGCGGGGGGCGTGCCCGGCTCGCGCCTGCGCCCCTTGCCGCCAGAGTTTGGTAGCCCCTACTCGGCGGCCACAGCGGCGCCTTCCGGCGGCGGCGTCCATTTGAGCACGGGCTTGCGCGCCGCGCGGGTCTCGTCCAGACGCTTCAGCGGCGCATGGAACGGCGCCGCCTTTAGGCTTTCATCGCCCGTCGCCGCGCGCTTCGCGATGTCCTCCAGCGCGTCGCAGAACCGGTCGAGTTCCGCCC
>JBCBGD010000180.1:0-5825 GCA_038527085.1 Pseudomonadota bacterium
ATTGAGGGCAAGCCGGACTGGTCCAAAATCGTGCTTGGCTCATTGGCGCCCTATGCGCCGGTCCAGCGCGGCCTGGGCCAGCCAGGCCTGCGCCGAACGGCTTGAGACGACTTATTCGCTCCGCTTGAAGGCAAAGGGCATATCGCCGTTTTCAAGGCCCAGATAGCGGTCACGCAGCCGGGTTTGGCGCGACTCCATCGATTGCGCCTCGCCATCAATGAAGACGTGCGTCGGTGCGGTCATGACCTCGAGCGGGTCACCGTCCCAGACGACTACATCTGCGGTGGCGCCGGGCTCGATGGTGCCCACACCGTCCAGACCGAAGATCAGGGCCGGGACGACCGTGATGGCCGCCATCGCATCGTCATGGTCCACGCCGTTGGCCACTGCATTGCCAGCAGACTGCAGCACGAGGCGCGCCTGGTGGCTGTCATCGCCGAGATGGGCAAACGCCGTGATGACCCCAGCCTCGATCAGGCGCTGGGCATTCTCGGACGTGGCGCCGAGTTGCTCGAAGCTGGCAGGCAAGTTCTGGAACGGGTCAACGATCACCGGTATGCGGGATTCGGCCAGGTCCTCAGCGATCATCCAGGCTTCGTCGCCGCCGACAATTGCGATGTTGAGCTCCGGCGCCGTGCGAGCGAACTCGATGATCCGCTTCAGGTCGCTGGCGCGGTGGGCTTCGACGAGGATGAGTTGCTGGCCCCGTGCGGCGGGACCGAAGGCTTGTGCATCCACGCGGGTCAGGGCGTCGCCCTCATTGTGGGCGAGGAAACGCGCCGGAAACGTTCGCGCATCAGACAGCGCAGCGCGCAAGCGGGTCCACGCTGCCGGACGCGATCCACCGGCATTGCTTGCGCCGCCTTCACCCATGCGGACAAACACAAAGGCGTCGTCATCAATGATGCTGTCCTGGTTGCCGGACGTGTCAGCCACAAATCCGCGCCCCGCGAACATGTCGCCGCCCGAGGTCGGCGCAACAACGATGCGCGTGACCCCTTCAAGCCGGGTGACCGGCACCGTTGTGGCCATGGGATTGAACCCATCGGCGGCCTTCAGCGCGATGGAATAGTCCGTGCCGCTTGCCCGCGTGTCATTGGTGGAGTCTTCCGCGCTGACTTCAACCAGGCCCGTGCGGGAAAAGGGCGAAATGATACCGGGCGTGACCCAGCCGCCCTCAGCGTCGATCACCTCAGCCTCGGCGGGCAGGGCCGCTTCGCCGGTTCGTACCTCTGCGATTTCGCCATCCACAATGATAACTGTCGCATTGTCCACAGTGCCCTGCGCGGTGCCAGTCCAGGCTTTGGCGTTTGTGATGGCCACGGTCTGGGCTGTGGCAGCACCGGTGAACGCGAGTGCGCCTGCGATGAGGCTTGTCAGCGTTGAGAGTCTCATTTCGCGTCTCCTTCGCCGGGTTGGCCAAGCTCAAAGTCGGTGACGGGCTGGCGGGCTGTATCATTGCGGTCATAGACGAGCGCGCCGTCGATGAAGACCTGTTCGGCCTGGGCGTAGCTACTGAACGGATCATCACTCCAGATCACGATGTCGGCGTCCTTGCCTTCGACGAGCGATCCAGTCGTGTCATCGATGCCGAGCGATTTTGCTGGATTGAGCGAAAGCCATTGCCACGCATCGGCTTTTGAGATGTCGATGCCGACACGCCGGCCATCAGAGAGCGCCTTGGCCGCTTCCTGGTTCAGGCGCTGGATGCCGATGTCGCTGTCGGAGTGGACAATCGCGCAGGCACCCGCGGCATGGACCATGGGAATGTTCTCGCGCACGCCGTCATAGGCTTCCATCTTGAAGCCCCACCAGTCCGCCCACATCGCTGAGCAGGCACCGGCTTCGGCGAGGATGTCGGCGATCTTGTAGCTTTCTACGGCATGGTGGAACGAGGCAACCGAGTATCCGAAGTCCTCTGCCATATCGAGGATTTGGGCCATTTCATCGGCGCGGTAGCAGTGCATGTGCACGAGTATATCGCCCTCGAGCACACCGACGAGAGTTTCAAGCTCGAGGTTGCGGGCAGGCGGGTCGCCGCCATCCTCCATGTAACCATCCAGCTTGCGCTTGTACTCGACCGCTTCGGCCCACGCCGTGCGGTAGCCAGCCACATTGCCCATCCTGGAATAAGGCGCGCCGCCAGGGAAACGCCCGCCGCCATAGCCATAGACCCTCTTGGGGTTCTCGCCACAGGCCATCTTCAGCGTGTATGGCGCGCCCGGAAACTTCATGCTCTGGACCGTGCGGCCCGGCACGTTCTTCAGCGTGACGCCGCGCCCGCCGAACAGGTTGGCCGAGCCGGGCAGGATTTGCAGTGAGGTCACCCCGCCGGCAAGCGCTCGGGTGAAGCCCGGATCCTGTGGCCAGATGCCATGTTCTGACCAGACTTCTGCCGTGACCGGGCCGGAGATTTCGTTGCCATCGCCGTGGGCGCTGACGGATGGGCTCGGGTAGACGCCAAGGTGGGAATGGTTGTCGATGATGCCTGGCGTGACCCATTTTCCGCTCGCGTCGATCTCGATCAGCGAGTCGTCATCGGGGAGGGTGATTTCGGTGCCGACGGCAGCGACATCGCCATTCTGGATGAGCACGGCGCCGTTTTCCAGGATGCCGCCTTCCCCATCAAGCACGGTCGCGCCGCGGATAAGGACCGTCGAGCTGTCAAGTGGCGTGTAGGTCGACGGGAAGGGGTCCTTGTTGATGGTGATCCGTGTTCCGTCATCGGCGTCGTCACTGCCGCCATTTGCGCTGTCACCGCCGCCGCACGCGGCCAGCACAACGCCCGCAGCAGCGACCAAAGCCCAATTGAAGTGCTTCATCAGCCCTCTCCAAAATCATGAATGAGCGGAGGGGTAACCGAGCCGCGCGTATTTGCAAATGCTTTGATCGTGAGGCGCGAGTTCAGCGCGGGCAGGCCGAAGCAGCGATGTCGTCTGCATCGAGTTGTGGCGCGATTTCGAATGGGCGATCCGTGGCGAGCAGGACAAGGCCGTCGTCCACCAGTTCCTGGTATTCACTGGCGTCCCCATCGGCGAGCCAGGCATCGTCCAGACGCTCGCCGCGCCGACCGAGCGTGCCGAAGGCGGGCTCGACGCCTTCCCGGAGCAGCCTGTCGAACGCTGCTGGATCAGGCTCGCGCGTGCCGGTCCAGGCGATCAGGTTCTCGCGCTCGACGCCAAGCTGTTCCAGCCGGGAGATGTCGCGGTTCCCGCGTGCTGAGGCCGTCAGCATCATGTCAGGCGCCAGACGCGCGATTTCGCCCGCGTCATTGTCATTATAGGAAATCAGGATGACGTGGTTCTCAGCGCCTGCTGCGCGCACGGCAGAGATGATATTGCGGAAACTGGTGGACGATTTTCGGTCGAGTTCGACGATAGCGTTGTTCTCGACCGCCCAGATGAGAACGTCTGTCAGCTTCGGGGGATTGAAGCGCGTTTGCGTGCCCGCATTATCGATGAGCCGCGCACGGGAAATCTCGTCCCAGTCTGCATCGACCACCGGACCATCCAGGGTCGTTGTGCGGCCCAAGGTCCGATCATGCATCAGGAACAGAACGCCATCTCGGCTCTCGGCGACATCGATCTCGAAGACCGTAAAGCCCTGTTCCAGCGCGTTCTGCATCGTTTCCAGCGCATTCTCGGGATAGCCGGGGGCGGGGCCGCCGCGATGGGTGGCGATGAGCAGCCCGCCAGCCACGCGCACGCAGTCGAAATAGTCGGGCAGGGGCGTTGCCATGCGAGCGGTGAGCTTTGCGCTGTCGCGCTCGACGGCATCCACCGCGTCACTGAGTGAAGCAACCTCGGACGAGGCGGGTTGTTCGGCTTCGCTCGAAGTCTCTGCACCGCACGCCGCCAACGCCCCAAAAAGCGCTGCAATCACAATTGTTCGCATCGGACTCGCCCCTCATTCTTGCCCTTGCATACCTCGCGACCTAAACACGGTAATGCAACAGATTTTCAGCAGACGCCCCAACGGCGGTGCTCAAGGGAGGAAAACATGCAAGGCATCATGCAGGACTGGCCGCTGACCGTCGACAAGATCCTGGTCCACGCCAATCTCATCAACCCCACGCGCGAGATCGTGACCCGCCGCGTGTCCGGCGACATCGTGCGCACAACCTATGCGGATATCTACACCCACGCGAAACAGGTCTCGAACGCGCTAAAGGGTTCTGGGATTGGCCTTGGCGACCGGGTGGCGACGCTTGGCTGGAACTCTGATCGGCACATGGAGACCTGGTACGGCGCCATGGGCATCGGCGCCGTGCTTCACACGCTGAACCCGCGCCTGCACCCTGACCAGATCGCCTGGATCATCAACCATGCTGAAGACAAGGTGCTTGTGTTCGACATCACCTTCCTGCCGATCGTCGAGGCGATCAAGGACAACATCCCGACGGTCAAGCAATTCGTGATCTATGCCGGGCCCGAAGACATGCCGGAAAATTCGCTCGGCGCAGTGGCCTATGACCTCTGGATCGATGGGCAATCGACCGACTGCGAGTGGGGCAACTTCCCGGAAACAACCGCTTGCGGCCTCTGCTACACCTCCGGCACCACGGGCAATCCAAAGGGCGTGCTCTATAGCCATCGGTCCAATGTGCTGCACACGCTTGTGACGATGAGCAAGGATGCCATGGGCATGGGCGCAGCTGACGTGGTTCTGCCTGTCGTGCCGATGTTCCACGCCAATGCCTGGGGCCTTGCGCTGAGCTGCCCGGCCACGGGCGCCAATATGGTGATGCCTGGCGCGGACATGAGCGGCGCGGCGATCTACGAACTACTCGACAAGGAGAAGGTCACCATCACGGCGGCCGTGCCCACGGTCTGGCTCGGCCTTCTCCAGTACCTCCAGGCCAATGACTTGAAGCTGCCGCACCTGAAAAAGGTGATCATTGGCGGATCGGCCGTGCCCGAGGCCATTCTGCGTGCCTTCGAGATTGATTACGAAGTCGACGTGATTCACGCCTGGGGCATGACCGAGACCTCGCCACTGGGCACGCTCGGCACGCTTCCACCGCATCTGGAGACTGCGGACATCGATACGCGTATGACCCAGAAGCTGAAGCAGGGCCGCCCGCCCTATGGTGTCGAGCTCAAGGTGGTTGACGATTCGGGCAATGAAGTGGCGCGCGATGGGGCGACCTCGGGCAAGCTGCTTGTGCGCGGCGCGGCGATCGCGGCGGGCTACTTCAAGGGCGATGGCGGCAATGTGCTCGACGAAAACGGCTTCTTCGACACGGGCGACGTGGCCAACATCGACGAGTTCGGAACGATGCAGATCACCGATCGCGCCAAGGACGTGATCAAGTCCGGTGGCGAGTGGATTTCATCTATCGATCTCGAGAACATCGCCGTCGGGCATCCAAAGGTGGCCAATGCGGCAGCCATTGGCATCTACCATCCCAAATGGGATGAACGCCCGCTTCTCATTGTGCAGCCTGCCCAGGGCGAGCAACCAACAAAGGAAGAAGTGCTCAGCCAGCTGGAAGGCAAGATCGCCAAATGGTGGACGCCTGATGACGTGCAGTTCGTTGATGAGATCCCGCTGGGCGCAACGGGCAAGATCAACAAGATGAAACTGCGTGAGATGTTCAAGGACTACGCCTTGCCGACGGCCTGAGGCGCAGCATGCACACTGTGGAGAAACAGCTCGGCGACTGGAATCTGGTCGCCGCGCCTGCGCTCGGCGGCGCGCTGCTGGCGTGCCGTTTCAAGGGCAGTCCAGTCCTCCGGGAGTGCCTGGGGGTTTCGACAAGCAGTACCGCAACCGATACGTCCGCCTTCCCCATGGTGCCCTTTTGCGGGCGGATCGCGGACGGA
>JBCBGD010000181.1:0-5782 GCA_038527085.1 Pseudomonadota bacterium
CGTCTCTGCAAGGTCAATGGCATGTGAAGCCATTGCCCATGTCGAACTGGAAGTGGTCTGCGTGGGCGGCATTGTAGTCGGGCCCGAGGGAGACTCGAAACACGCGACAACTTCCGTCGAAAATGCGGTTCAGGAATCGCTCTTTCGCCCCGCCTGACTCCCAATCGCTCAAGACGCTCACTCGCGATCCGTCCTCGAGAGTGAACCCGGAGATATCGATGGCGTTAGCGCTGGCGTGTTCGGACCATGGCGCGCCAGGCCTGTTATACATACGACGGCAGGCAAAGGTGCCATAGGTCTCGATCCGCGAGACGCCTTGGCCCAAGTGTCGCTGTGCGGCAGGCTGGAGGACGTTTCGCTCCCAGGTATTCAAGGCTGCGGCGAGGGAGCAGGTTGTGCGCACAGGCGCACTGTAAGGCGTAACCGAGCGCTCCAAATGTAGCGCCTCATAGAGGCCGCAAGGATCTCCGTTCTCAGGCGGGTCAATGGGCTGATACTCAACACCCGCGCTCCGAAGTATGCCGAAGCAGGTGTTTGGCTGTCCGGCAAGGCGATCGAGCTTCACGCCTGTGGCCCATCCGATGGGACGCTCCAACGACAGCGGCTTCCACGGAACGTGTTGGGGCGGCGCATAGAGGTGAATAAGCGTTATGATGGCAGCCAGAACCGCCAAGGCACCTAAGCGTCTGATCCAGAGCTCCATGCCCGCTTTTGCCCTTCCTTAACCAATGCGCTCTTTCTGTTAACCCAACCTGCATCCACGCGCACCTGCAGTGGCTGTGATTGATTTTTCAGGGGAGAGGCGCGATGAGCGACACCATGGACCACGACTCAGACCGCGTCATAAACGAGCCGATGAGCGAAGCGCTGTCCAAGCGCTATCTTGCTTATGCGCTCTCCACGATCACTGCCCGCGCCCTGCCGGACGTTCGCGACGGTTTGAAACCTGTCCAGCGCCGCATCCTGTACGCCATGCGCGAGCTGAAGCTCAATCCGGAAGGGGCCTATCGAAAGTGCGCGAAGATCGTCGGCGAGGTGATGGGTAACTATCACCCCCATGGCGACAGTGCGATCTACGACACGTTGGTGCGCCTCGCACAGGACTTTTCGGTCAGGTATCCGCTCGTCGATGGGCAGGGCAATTTCGGCAATATCGACGGTGATGCCGCCGCCGCGATGCGCTACACCGAAAGCCGGATGACCGAGGCGGCGAAGTTGCTACTCGAAGGTCTTGATGAAGACGCCGTCGACTTCCGCGACACCTATGACGAGTCCAATGAAGAGCCGGTCGTCCTGCCGGCGGGCTACCCCAACCTGCTGGCCAATGGTGCCACAGGCATCGCCGTCGGCATGGCCACGTCGATACCGCCTCATAACGCAGCAGAGGTGATCGACGCGGCGCTGCTGCTGATCAAGGACAAGAATACGCCTTTGTCAGAGCTGCTCAACGTGATGCCTGGGCCGGACTTCCCGACAGGTGGCATCATCGTTGAGCCACGCGCGTCCATTCGCGAGGCATATGAGACCGGCCGCGGTAGCTTCCGCATGCGCGCCAAGTGGCACAAGGAAGACCTTGGCCGCGGCACCTGGCAGATCGTGGTCACGGAAATCCCTTACCAAGTGCAGAAAGGCCGCCTCATCGAGAAGCTCGCCGAGCTGATCGAAACAAAGAAGCTGCCCCTGCTTGAAGATGTGCGCGACGAGAGCGCCGAAGACATCCGGCTTATTCTGGAGCCGCGCTCGAAAACGGTTGATCCAGACGTTCTCATGGAGAGCCTCTTCAAGGCGTCTGACCTTGAGTCGCGCTTCTCGCTCAACATGAACGTGCTGAATGACGGCGTTCCCCAGGTGATGGGTCTGCGCGGCATCCTGCGCGCCTATCTCGACCACCGCCGCGAAGTCGTCCAGCGCCGCGCCCGCCACCGCCTCGACAAGATCGAAAAGCGTCTGCACGTGCTCGATGGCTACCTCATCGCATACCTCAACATTGATGAGGTGATCCGCATCATTCGTGAGGAAGATGAGCCGAAACAGGTCATGATGGACCGTTTCAACATCACAGATGTCCAGGCCGAAGCGATCCTGAACCTTCGCCTGCGCGCGTTGCGCAAGCTGGAGGAGATGGAACTCCGCGGTGAGCACGAGCGCCTCAGTCAGGAGCGCGACGACATCAAGCTGTTGCTTGGTTCCGAAGCGCGCCAGTGGACCCGTGTGGGCAAGGAACTGAAGGAAGCGCGCAAGGTATTCGATCCTGAAAGCGAGCTCGGTCGGCGCCGCGCGGTCTTCGA
This sequence comes from Pseudomonadota bacterium, assembly GCA_038527085.1. Taxonomy (GTDB): domain Bacteria; phylum Pseudomonadota; class Alphaproteobacteria; order Caulobacterales; family Hyphomonadaceae; genus UBA5336. The sequence goes on from JBCBGD010000181.1 coordinate 2,289, forward strand.
CGATGCGCCTGATATCGATCTGGATGCGGCCCTTGAAGCCTCCACGCCGAAGGAGCCGTTCACAGTTCTACTTTCCAAAAAGGGCTGGATCAGAGCCATGAAAGGCCACGGCCACGACGTCTCCCAGGCAAAATTCAAGGAAGGCGACGAACTGTTCAGCTCCGTGGAAGTCTGGTCGACTGACAAGGTGATCCTGATGTCATCTGACGGACGCGCCTTCACTTTGGCGGCAGACAAGCTGCCTGGGGGCAGGGGGCATGGCGAGCCCATTCGCCTCTCGATCGATCTCGAGGACCATGTCGACATTCACGCCATGTTTGCGCTCGATGACGGCCGAAAGCGGCTGGTTGCATCGAGCGCGGGCTATGGCTTCATTGTGCCAGAGGCGGAACTCGTCTCCAGCAGGAAAGCCGGCAAATCGGTCGTGACGGTGCCAGACGGCGCTGAACTCTGCGTCTGCCAGATCGCATCCGGCGACCAGATCGCTGTTATCGGGTCGAACAAGAAAATGCTCGTGTTTGAGCGCGAAGAACTTCCGGAAATGCCGCGCGGAAAGGGCGTGAAGCTGCAAAGCTACCGCGGTACCGACACGCTCGAGGACGCCACGGTTTTCCATGGCGAGGACGGGCTGTTCGTTGTCGAGCCGAGCGGGCGAAATCGCGGCATCGCGGAGTGGACAGACTATGTTGGCAAGCGCGCTCAAGCCGGCAAGGTGGCCCCAAAGGGCTTTCCGCGGTCGGGCCGCTTCAACAGCTAAACTTGCGGGGTTCACCTCGCGCAGCTACTGAGTGACAGGACACGTCCGGGAGGGATTTCATGGAAGCGGTATACATTGTCTTGGGGTTGATCGCCCTGATCGCCATCGGGACGATCGCGATATACAACGGCCTCGTCGCCAAGCGTCAGCGCTGCAATCAGGCTTTCGCGGACATCGACGTCCAGCTAAAGCAGCGCCAGAACCTGATCCCCAATCTTGTGGAGACTGTGAAGGGCTATGCCTCACACGAGCAGGAGACCTTCCAGCAGGTGATTGCAGCGCGCAACGCTGCCATGGCGGCTTCCGATCCCAATGCCGTCGAACAAGCCGAGACTATGCTTTCCAGCGCACTGGGTAAGCTATTTGCCCTTGCAGAGGCCTATCCTGACCTGAAAGCCAACACGAACTTTATTCAGCTGCAGGAAGAGCTCTCATTGATTGAAGACAAGCTGGCCGCAGCGCGCCGTTTCTACAATTCCGCTGTTCAGGACTACAACACGTCGAGGGAGCAGTTCCCGGGTTCGATCATTGCGGGCATGTTCAATTTCGAGCCGCGCAGCTTTTTCGATGTCGGAATTGAAGCACGCGAGGCGTTGTCTGTGGTGCCTGAGGTCAACTTCAACACCTGACGCTTTTGTGTCAGCCAACACTACAATTTGGGGCCGCTCTCTAGAAAGGGCGGCCCATTTTCATTGTGCCGCAAAGGCGGGCAGCCATGTTGCCAGGCTCGGGACCGCGGCCACGAGAGCGATCATCAGAAGCTGTAATCCAATAAATGGCAGGGCGCCGCGCCAGATGTCCAATGTTGCGAGGCCATCGGGAGCAGCGCCGCGCAAGTAGAACAGCGCAAATCCGAAGGGCGGCGTCAGGAAGCTTGTCTGGAGGTTTAGCGCCATAAGGATGGCCAACCAGATTGGATCGAACCCCAAGATAATCAGGGGCGGGGCAACCAGGGGTACGACCACAAAGACAATCTCGATGAAGTCGAGAAAGAATCCCATGATGAACATCACTAACATGGTAATCGCCAGCGCGCCCCACTTTCCGCCAGGCACGGCATTGAGGAGATCGGCGACAAGGTCATCCCCGCCAAATCCACGGAACACCAAGGCAAAGAGCGAGGCTCCTATGAGGATCAGGAACACCATTGCCGTGATGTGAGACGCGCTTTTCACGGCAGGATAGAGCTGCTCGGCTCGCCTGAGGGATAACAGCCCTGCGGCCAAACTCGCGAAGAAAACCACCGAAAACGCACCAGCAAGGACGATCCCGACCATGTCACCTGTCGGAATGTTCTCCCGGCTAACTCTTAAATCCATCAAGTTGGAGAGGAGGAACAAGCCGATCAAAGCTACCAGGCCCGCTGCAATCAGCCAGGCGGTCTTCCCACTCCCCAGGGTGCCGCGAGAAAGCCTCAGGCCAGCAAGCAAGATGGCGCCGGCGGCTCCGATAGCGGCTGCTTCTGTGGGCGATGCCACGCCGCCAAGGATCGAACCGAGCACCACAATGATCAGTGCGAGAGGCGCGCCCAACCCAAACGCCACGTCCGCTGACTTCAGTGGCGTATCGCTGGCCAATTCCGTTCGTGGGGGACATGCGCTCGGACGAAGCAGGGACGTCAGGAAAATGTTGCCCATGTAGACGAGCACCAATAGAAGGCCCGGCACAAGCGCGCCCGCGAACAGATCACCCACAGACACCACGCTCGGTCCGATGCTGCCGGACAGGCTCGCGCTCTGGTTCGCGTTTGAAATGGCATCAGCCAGCAGGATGAGAACGATGGAGGGCGGAATGATCTGCCCTAGCGTGCCAGAAGCGGCAATCGTGCCGGAGGCAAGACGCGGACTGTAGCCCTGTTGCAGCATCGTGGGCAGGGCGATCAGCGTCATCGTGATCACGGTTGCGCCGACGATGCCCGTCGACGCGGCCAGTAGTGCGCCTACGATCACGACGGCATAGCCGAGGCCGCCGCGCACAGATGCCAAAAGCCGGCCTGCGATGTGCAGAAGGTCCTCGGCCACGCGAGACCGCTCCAGCACGACACCCATCATCACAAAGAGCGGCACCGCGATCAGCACCTGGTTTTCCATCGAGCCCTGGATGCGGGCGGGGTAACCTTTCAGGAATGCGTCAGGAAACACGCCAAGTGCGATGCCCATCAGGGCAAAGAGCAACGCCACACCGCCCAGCGTGAGCGCGACCGGATATCCGCCCATCAACGCAAGAATTGCGCAGACAAACATCGCGATGGCGAGAATGACCTCGATGTCCATCACGCCGCTGCCACGGTGTGCTGTTCGGGTGGCTGCCTTTGCCCCGTGAGTATTTGTGCGGCCTTGATCGCCTGACTGAGCCCCTGCGCCGCTACCAACACCGCGAACAGGGGTACGAGCGTGCGAAACAGGAAGAGTATGGGTAGGCCATCGCTTTCTCTGGAGGCCTCGAAATTCATCCAGGATCGCACGAAAGATGGCGAAATCGCTGACCAAAGGATCAGCATGCATATTGGAAAGAGAAGCAGGTAGGTGCCCGCCAGTTCGACGCCTGCGCGTCCTTTGACCCCAAATTGTGGGCGCAGAATGTCAACACGCACATGATCGTCATCCCGCAGCGCGCTCGCGCTCGCAAGCAGGAACATGGCCGCAAAGCCATAGACCACGATTTCGCTGAGCCATGAGAATGACAGCCCGAAGACGTATCGCAGAATGACCACGCAGAGCTGCGCAACGACAATCAG
>JBCBGD010000182.1:0-4243 GCA_038527085.1 Pseudomonadota bacterium
AACAAAATAGCCCTGAGCGCGATCCATGTGAGCGCAGCGATACGGGATCAAACAAAAAACCCCTCCCTCAAACCTCCAGCACAATTTTTCCAAAATGCTTCTGGCCGATCTGGTGGCCGAAGGCGGCGGCGATCTCGTCCAGCTTGAACGTGTCGGAAATCACGGGCTTGATCCCATTGGCTTCGATCGCCTCGATCATGTCCAGCTGGTGGGCGCGCGAGCCCACCGTGATGCCTGACATGGTGAGGTTCTTCTGGAAGAATTTCGCCGTTGGCACCTCGCCGGACACGCCCGTCAGAACGCCGATCAGCGAGATATGCGCGCCCAGGGCGCAAGCGTCTATCGACTGGTCCAGCGTGCCGGGCCCGCCAATCTCGACGACCTCATCGACGCCTCGCCCGCCGGTCAGCTCCATGGCCTTGCGGCCCCATTTCGGCTCGGACTTGTAGTTGATCACATGGTCCGCGCCGAGCGCCTTCACCTTTTCCAGCTTCTCGTCAGACGACGATGTCGCGATCACCCGCGCGCCGGCCGCCTTGGCGAACTGGAGCGCGAAAATAGAGACCCCGCCCGTGCCCTGCACCAGCACCCAGTCGCCTGGCTTGACCTGGTTTTCCACGAACATGCCGCGCCAGGCCGTCAGCGCCGCGCAGGGCAGGGTCGCCGCCTCGGCGAAGGAATAGCCTTCCGGAATTCGCGTGAAAGCCGTCTCGGGCATGGCCACAAGTTCAGCGGCATACCCATTGATCCCGTCGCCCGGCACGCCGCGGAAATCGGCATCGGCGGGCGGGCCTGTCAGCCAGTCTGGAAAGAAGGTCGAGACAACGTGGTCGCCTTCCTTGAACAGCGCGGCGCCCTCGCCGACAGCCACGACCTCTCCGGCTCCGTCGCTCATCGGGATGCGTCCGTCATCGGCCGGGATCATTCCGGAGACGACGGCAAAGTCATGGAAATTGAGCGAGCTGGCGCGCACCCTCACCATGATTTCGCCGCGCCCGGGCGAGGGATCGGGCCGCTCCTCGATCGAGAGTTTGTCCAGGCCGCCGGGTTTCGTCAGGCTCGCAACGCGCATTGGGTGTCCTCCTTTTCTTTTCGCAGTCATGAGGAGCCAGCCCGCCGCACGGGAAGTCAAGCGAAACACAGCCCGGATGAACGCGCCCCTCGCCAAGCGCGCCGGGGTGGGCTAACAGCGCGCCTTGAGCGAAACTGCAGTGCCCGAAAGCGTGAAGTCCCCATGTCAGACGCCCTGGAACTCTCCATCGTTGTGCCCGTGCACAATGAAGCCGGAAACGTTGAGCAGCTTGTCAGCGAAATCGCCGCCGCGCTCGACGGGCGCGCCTATGAAATGGTCTTCGTCGACGATGCCAGCACAGACGACACACGCGCGGTGCTGGTGCAGTTGAAGGAGCGCTTCCCGGCCCTGCGCGTGCTCGGCCACCGCTCCAATGCGGGACAGTCGCGCGCGATCCGCACGGGCATTCGCGGCGCGCGCGGGCGCATAGTTGGCACGCTGGATGGCGACGGTCAGAACGATCCTGTCGACCTGCCTGACCTCTATCGCCAGCTGACACGACCAGACGCGCCGACAGACTTGAAGATGGTGATGGGCCGACGCGCGAGCCGCAAGGACACCGCCTGGAAACGCTTCGGCTCAAGGTTTGCCAATTCCATCCGGAAGCGCATGCTGAAGGACGATTGCGATGACAGCGGCTGCGGCATCAAGGTGATGGACCGCGAGGCGTTTCTCTCCCTGCCCTATTTCGATCACATGCACCGCTATATGCCCGCCATCATGAACGCTGAGGGCTACAAGGTGGAGTTTCACGACGTGAACCACCGCGAGCGCGGCGCGGGAAGTTCGAAATATACCAATTTCGGCAGGCTCTGGAACGCCTTGTCGGACCTGCGCGGCGTGACCTGGCTGATCCGCAGGCGCCGCAATCCTGCCGGTGTGGACGAGTATTGAGGCTCAGCAGCGTCTGCATTCTCTCCAAAGCTCTGAGAATCCCCCGTAATTCCTGAGGAATCCCCTCGCACACGCACGGCAATTGGGTTAATTCACCCCCTGTTAACCGCTTACAGGGGACTCCAAGCCCGTGGCTCGCAAGGAAATCATGTCGGCCATTGGGGCAGCCCAATTGGAAGAAAAGCGCCGCCGAAACCAAGCCAATGGCGGCGGGCCTGGTAACAATGGAGGGAGTGGCATGCGCGCTCTGTTTTCAGTATTCCCGCTTCTGGTCATCCCGGTGGCGATCTACGCCATCATGGCCCTCACCACGGGCGGCGTGGATCCCGACACGGTCGTTTCAGGTGAACGCGTTGTCGCCCCGCTGGCAGACAAGCTCAATGCCGGTCTGCTCAACCTCAACATGATCTCAGGCGTGGAATGGCGGCTGACCAATGCCGACATGCTGATCCTGCTGGCGCTGGCCTTCCTGTTCCTGGAAATCCTCAAGTCGACGTCCACCGGCACGGCGACGATCATGAACCACGCGATCTCCATGGTTCTGTTCATCGCCTGCCTGATCCTGTTCCTGCTCAGCCAGAACTTCGCCACGTCGACCTTCTTCATCCTGACGATCATGACGCTGCTGGATGTGCTCGCTGGCGTGGTGGTGACCATCGTCTCGGCCCGCCGCGACTTCGCTGTCGGCGAGGGCTTCGGCGGATAGGGCAATCGACACACCGAGAAATAAAAAAGCCCGGCAGTGATGCCGGGCTTTTTCTTTTTTGATTGGGTGGCAAGCGTCGCCTACTTCTTGCCCGAGAGCGCTTCGAGCTGGCGCTGCATTTCGGCCATCTGGGCCTGCATTAGCTTGAGCGTGCGGTCGGCTGTGGTTTCCTCATCCTCGTGCATGTCGTCCTCATCGCCATCGTCGAGCTTCGTATCCGTGGCCGCCATGGCCGGATTGAACATCTTCATGGCGTTTTCGAACATCGTCATGTTGCGCTTGGCCTGCTTCTCGAACAGCGCCATCGGCGTGGCCCCGCCCATGGCCGTGCGCCAGCGCTCCTGGGCTTCGGCGAACTGGTTCATGGACATGTCCAGCCAGGCCGGCAGCATGGATTGGGCCCCACCACCATAGAAACCGATCAGCTGGCGCAGGAAGTTCAGCGGCAACGCGCCTTCGCCCTTGGTCTCGTTCTCATAGATGATCTGAGTCAGCACAGAGCGCGTCAGGTCTTCGCCTGTCTTGGCATCGCGCACTTCAAAGTCGGCACCTGAGCGGACCAGCTCTGACAAATGGTCCAGCGTCACGTAGGACGAGGTCGAGGTGTCGTAGAGACGCCGGTTTGCGTATTTCTTGATGATGATCGGTCCGTCGCCGGTGTGGCGTGCCATGGAGAGCCTCTTGAATTGCTTGCGCGCGGCAATGGGAATTGGCCAAGCCGGCAATTATTGCTTTGCACAAGTCTTGCACAAAACACGCCGTTCGACCAACGTCTGTGTGCGGGCTTTACCAGACCTTGATTAAATTCGGCTTTCGCACGCGCACACAATTCATTCCCGGGAGGAGATATCCATGACACGCATTGCCCTTGTTACAGGCGGAACCCGCGGCATCGGCCGCGCCATCTCAGAGCGCCTAAAGGCCGACGGCATGACCGTCGTCGCCAATTACGGCGGCAATGACGAGGCCGCCCGCGCTTGCGAAGACGCCACCGGCGTGAAGTGCTACAAGTTCAATGTCGGCGATTATGAAGAGGTAGGCGCGGGCCTCAAGAAGATCGAGGACGAAGTCGGCGCCATCGATGTGGTGGTCAACAATGCTGGCATCACGCGCGACGCGCCCTTCCACAAGATGTCCAAGCAGCAGTGGGACGAGGTGATCAATGTCGACCTCGACAGCGCGTTCAACGTGACACACCAGGTTTGGGGCGGAATGCGCGATCGCGGCTTCGGCCGCGTGATCAACATCTCCTCCATCAACGGGCAGAAGGGTCAGTTCACACAGGCCAACTATTCTGCCGCCAAAGCGGGCCTCATCGGCTTCACCAAGGCGCTTGCCTATGAGGGCGCGAAGAAGGGCATCACCTCGAACGTGGTCGCGCCAGGCTACATCGACACGGAAATGCTGCAGGCAGTGAAGCCAGAGGTGCTCGAAGGCATCATCGCGACGATCCCTGTGGGGCGTCTCGGCAAGGCTGAAGAGATCGCCTCCATGGTGTCGTATCTCGCCAGCGACGAGGCCGCCTTCATCAATGGCGCAACCATGACGGTGAATGGCGCGCAGTATATCGC
>JBCBGD010000182.1:4343-5736 GCA_038527085.1 Pseudomonadota bacterium
GTGTCGTATCTCGCCAGCGACGAGGCCGCCTTCATCAATGGCGCAACCATGACGGTGAATGGCGCGCAGTATATCGCAGGCTGACGCTGCAGCGCACAATCTTCATTGACTTTCAACACTTCGGGGCGCATCTGGCAGATAGCTGATGCGCCCTTGTTCTTTTCGGGGTGCGCAATTGGGCTGGCGGCGTGAAGCACGCGTGGGGCGATCGGCCCCTGACCTGCGCCAGGACCCTTGGGGCACTTCCCTTGAGATTTTCGCACCCTGTTTCACGCGGGGCTGCTGCAGACACTCCCTGCGCGCGCCGGGCCGCCGAGCCCTGTCGCGCGCGCTGACATGAAAGTTGTTGAATGACCGAGTTTACAGATTTCGGCCTAGCCGAACCGATCCAGCGCGCCCTTAGCGAGGCTGGCTACACCACACCGACACCGATCCAGACCCAGGCTATCTCGCCCGTGATGGAGGGGCGCGACGTGCTGGGCATCGCCCAGACCGGCACGGGCAAGACGCTGGCCTTTGCCGCGCCGACCCTGCATCGCATTGCCAAGGAGTCCCAGCCACTGCGGCCGAAATGCGCGCGTGTGCTCGTCCTCGCACCGACGCGTGAGCTGGCCCGCCAGATCGCCGACAGTTTCGAGACCTATGGCAAGAACATGCGCGTGAAAGTCGATTGCGTGTTCGGCGGCGTGAAGATCAACCGCCAGATCCGCAGCCTGTCACGCGGCACCGATGTACTCGTGGCCACGCCAGGGCGCCTGTTGGACCTGCAGGACCAGCGCGCCGTGGACATTGGCCAGATCGAGACACTGATCCTCGACGAAGCCGACCAGATGCTCGACCTTGGCTTTATCCACGCGCTGAAGAAGATCCGCGACCTGGTGCCCGATGAGCGCCAGACGCTGTTCTTCTCGGCCACTATGCCCAAGGCGATTGCGAGCCTGTCTAAGCAATATCTCACAGACCCCATACGCGTGTCCGTCACACCCGTCGCCAGCACGGCCGAGCGGGTCGACCAGTCCGTCATCCACATGCATCAGAAGGGCAAGCCTGCCCTGCTGGCCCACATCCTGAAACAGCCAGACGTGCGCCGCGTGCTTGTCTTCACGCGCACGAAGCACGGCGCGGATCGGCTCGTGCGCCAGCTCGACAAGGTCGATATCGAGGCCGCGGCGATCCACGGCAACAAGTCCCAGAACCAGCGCACCCGCGCGCTGAATGCGTTCAAGGACGGCAAGATCTGGGTGCTGATCGCCACCGACATCGCCGCGCGCGGCATCGATATTGATGGGCTGACCCATGTTATCAATTTCGACCTGCCGAACATTCCCGAGCAGTATGTCCACCGCATTGGCCGCACCGGCCGGGCCGGCGCCAGCGGCGTCACCATCGGTTT
>JBCBGD010000183.1:0-5680 GCA_038527085.1 Pseudomonadota bacterium
TGCAGAGCGGGCTGACAGAAGAGTTCAGCTTCAACTTCTCCGAGGGCAATCGCTGGCGCTTCTCAATCGATCTGACCACCAGGCCCGATGATTCGGTCCTGCCGCGCGAGGAAATGTCGGCCGGCGCCACCTTCCAGATCACGCCGCGCTTCTCCGTCGGCGGTGATGTCAGTGTCGGCGCTGACGAGCTTGAAGATCGCTCGGACTGGACCGGCGAAGATGTAGAGACGGGCGTACGCCTCCGCTCCGCCTTCCGTTTCTAGGCGATTAGAACCCCCACGCCGGCCAAACCAGACACTGATGCGATGCGATGCGCGGTATCCGCGTTGACTCCCCCAAGCCCGTAGACCGGCAAGAGGCTGCGCTGTGCGCAATGGCGAAACCTGACCGCGCCCATGGCTGCACTGGCGCTCGGGCTTTTTGACGGGAACACGGTCGACCACACCCTCGCATGAATGCCGGGCGGCTTGGGTCCCAGAACCGAAGACGGACTGTGCGCGCTCATCGTATTTATCGCGAAGGCATTCGCACACTTCAGGGCGCTGCGCCGCATGGCTTCTGGCCAGTGGACACCGTTTGCGCCAACGCACTTTGCCAGATGGGGATCCGCGCCGATCAGGAGAAAAAACCTGCCAATACGCGCCGCTTTTGCCAATTCAGCGGCGATTTCGAACCGATCGGGTGCACCGAAGTGTCGATAGACCAGCCCCCATCCCCGCGGCATGGCGCGTGCCAGGTGTAGCGGATGCGTCGACCTCTGGGGGTCGGTAAACACCAGAACCGGCGGCAGTTCAGGCCCGATCGCGCGGCGCGCCTGCCTCGCGGCAGCGCGCAGGCGCCTTGCGCCGGGAGCGGTGACGGCTAAGTCCATACCATGTCCGATACGCCTGTTTTGTCGATCGCCCAACGCCGCGATGCGCTCCTGAAAGAGCTGGCCGATGCTGCCTCGCCGCCGCCGCGCCTGATCGCGGTCTCCAAGCGCCAGCCGGAAGACCGAATTGAGGAAGCGCTTGCGGGGGGCCAGCGCATCTTCGGCGAAAACCAGGTGCAGGAGGCGCAGAAACGCTGGGCCCACCGGCGTGGCGACTATCCAGATCTCGAACTTCACCTCGTCGGTGCGCTGCAGACGAACAAGTCCGAGGACGCGGTGGCCCTGTTCGATGTCATCCACAGCCTCGACCGGCCCAAGCTCGCCCGCACGCTTGCCAGGGCGATGGAGAAACTCGGCCGCTCGCCGAAACTTCTTATTCAGGTCAACACGGGTGAAGAGCCGCAGAAAGCTGGCGTCATCCCAGACGAGCTCGATGACCTCCTCGCCGCCGCCCGGGACGAGGGGCTCTCCATCAGTGGCCTGATGTGCATCCCGCCCGCTGGCGAGCCTGCCGCGCCGCACTTCGCCCTGCTCGCGCGCCTCGCCCATGAGCGCTGCCTCAGCGAGATTTCCATGGGCATGAGCGGCGATTACGCCCTCGCCGCGCGGCTTGGCGCGACCATGGTGCGGGTCGGCACGGCGGTGTTCGGCCCGCGTCCTGACGCGCCTGTCACGTAAAGTTCATTGCAGCGTGCGCATTTTCCGGGCGTGTTGCATTTGACACACACCCGGGGGCTCCAACATGATCGGCGCACTGACTGGAGCTGATTAGATGACTGCCGCCAAGACCATTCTTCTCGTCGACGACGACAACGATCTGCGCGAGGCCCTCGCCGAACAATTCGAGCTCCATGAGGGCTTCACCACCCTGCAGGCCGACACCGCCAGCGGCGGCATCTCTCTGGCGGGCAAAGAGCGGATCGACCTGATCCTCCTCGACGTCGACCTGCCCGACAAGGATGGCCGCGAAGCCTGCAAGCAGATGCGCGCCCATGGCATCAACATTCCCATCATCATGCTGACCGGACAGGATGGCGACGCCGACACCATTCTCGGCCTCGATGCAGGTGCGAATGACTATGTCACCAAGCCGTTCAAATTCTCCGTGCTGCTGGCCCGCGTCCGCTCACAGCTGCGCAGCTTCGAGCAGAGCGAAGACGCCACTTTCCAGATCGGGCCCTATGAGTTCCGACCGTCCATGAAGGTGCTGCACGAGGGTGAGGACAAGAAAATCCGCCTGACGGAGAAGGAAACCAACATCCTGAAATACCTTTACCGCGCCGGCGGGAAGACCGTGCCGCGCGACGAGCTCTTGTCAGAGGTGTGGGGCTACAACGCCAACGTCACCACGCACACGCTGGAGACCCACGTTTACCGCCTGCGCCAGAAAATCGAGCCGAACCCCGCCAATGCGCGCCTCCTGCTCACCGACAGCGGCGGCTATCGCCTCCAGCCCTGAAGGACCCGTGCGCCGCTCCCCTCGATCGGGAACGTGGTTGCCAACTGGTTTAAGCCTTGCGAGCATTTTGCGGTGACGGGGTAACTCTCTCGCAGGAGGCGAAAGGCATGTCTTATTGGAACAAACTGGCCGGCCTGGCGCTGGTGGGCGCGCTGATGTCTGCCCCAGCCCTGGCCGATGGCCGTGAGCGCACGGTGGTTCAGGGGCCCGCGCCTCTGCAAGCCCAGTCCCAGCTGATCTGCGAGCACGGCCGCTACGCCGATGGCCGCTGCGCCCCTGCCCAGACCCGGATTGTGCGCCACGCTCCCACCACGACCCGCCGCATCGTGCGCACCGAGGCCGAGCCGCGCGCTGCCGCGCCGCGCTATGATTTCTCAAGCTTCACCGGCGGTGTTGGCGCCGACATTTCGACCAATCTCGTCTATGGCGGTGGCGGTATCGTCGTTGTCGGCACATCGGGCCGGCGCAGCTTTTCAGGCGTGCCGGGCCGTGCGCGCATCCTGTCGCGTGTGACACGCCGCGGCGGCGCCTGCTGCCACTAGGCCACCGCTTACACAAGTCTGCACGTCTGCCGCGTGGGTCTTGACCTGCGCGGCTGGTGCGTCGATGTCCAGCGCAGACATTCCCCTGTCCCGCCGGAGCCTGAATGACCCCCCAAGCGCGCGCCTTTCTGGCCCTTTTCGTGATCCCCACCGTGGTGATCGTGGACCAGTGGACGAAATATCTGGTGCTGAACGAGCCGCGCTTCCGCGCGCTGGAGTGCCTGGACGGGACAATACGATGCGGCGGGATCGAGATCAGTCAGATCTTTGACCTCAGAATGCTCTGGAACCGGGGCATGAGCTTCGGGATGCTCCAGTCCGACGGCATCATGCGTTGGGTGCTTGTCGTCGTGACCCTTGCCATCGCCATCGGGTTCAGCATCTGGCTCGCCCGGGCCGGCCGCAAGTTGACGGCCTTTGCGCTCGCCCTCGTCGTGGGCGGGGCGATCGGCAATGTCATCGACAGGGTCCGGTTTGGCGCCGTGGTCGACTTTTTCGACTTCAGCGGAATCTGGCCGCCCTACTTCTTCAACTATGTGTTCAACGTCGCCGATGCGGCGATAAGTGTTGGTGCCGCCTTGCTGTTTTTCGATCAGTTTATACTGTCGCGGGAAAAGCAATCGACAGCCAACGCCTCCTGAGCCTCCCAAGGGCGCAGACAGATCCGGCCCCGACGGTCGAAAATGGAAGTGAGAGTCATGAAAAAGCAGCTTTCCCTGATTGGCGCCGGTGCGGCGCTGGCCCTGACCACAGCCTGCGCAGGCGGGCCCACGGACCGCGGCATCAACACCAGCCAGGCCGATGAATTTCGCGTTGTCACAAAAGCCCCGCTGACGGTGCCGCCGGATTACAACCTGCGCCCGCCAACCCCGGGACAGGCCCTGCCGACCGAAGTGCTCGAAGAGCGCGCCATCGTCACGGCTTTCGGCACCAATATCGGCCAAAACGCCTCGCCCGGCGAACGTGCCCTCATTCAGGCCGCCGACGCCCAGGCTGTCAGCCCGATCATTCGCGCGCAGGTCGACTTCGAAGAAGCCGGCATGCTGCGCAAGTCACCGACATTTGCCGACCGGGTCCTGTTCTGGCGCGGCGATGATGAAGATGCCCGCGCCATCGCTGACAGCGACAACGCCACGGGCGGCGCGGCCGTCACCATCGATGGTGGCAATGGCCGCCGGGTGAAACTGCCAGGCACCTGAGCCCGAGAGAGAATTTCAGACCGTATTTCTAGGAGCCCTTATGTTTAGAACACTCATTTGCGCTGGCGCGATGGGCGCATGTCTCTTCGCCACGTCCGCCTCGGCCCCCGTGGCCCATGCAGACCGCGCGGAGATGGCAGAATGGGCTCCTGAAACCTTCACCCTCGACAATGGCATGGAGGTCGTGGTCCTGCCCGACCATCGCGCGCCTGTTGTCACCCACATGGTCTGGTACCGGGTTGGCGCGGTCGACGAGCTGCAAGGCAAGTCCGGCATCGCCCACCTGTTCGAGCATGTCATGTTCCAGGAGACAGACGACCTGGCGCCCGGCGATTTCGACGAGATCGTCCAGCGCAATGGCGGCCAGCTCAACGCCTTCACCAGCTGGGACTACACCGCCTATTTCGAACGGGTCGCAAAGGACCGGCTCGAGCTGATGATGGAGCTCGAGGCCGACCGGATGCGCGATCTCATCATCAATGATGATCCCCAAGGCGCGTTCATCACCGAGCGCGATGTGGTGAAGGAAGAGCGCCGCCAGCGCGTCGAGAACAATCCTGGCGCGATCCTGTTCGAACGGGTGATGGAAAAGCTCTATCCCGATCATCCCTACGGCATCCCCGTGATTGGCCACATGGATGAAGTGTCGGCCCTGACGCCAGATGACGGGCTCAATTTCTACAACACCTGGTACTCGCCCGATCAGGCCATCCTTGTGGTGGCGGGCGATATGACCGCCGAGGACGTTCGCCCCCTGGCCGAGCGCACCTATGGCCAGCTCGAACCGACCGGCGCCGACGTCCGCCCCGACCGCGGCTGGGGCGAGGTGGCCGACATCTCGGCCATCCAGACGCTCACTTACAGCGACCCCAAGGTGCGCCAGCCCGAATGGGACCGCTACTACCTCGCCACCAGCTTCACCCAGGACCAGGATCTCGCCTATGCGCTGCAGGTCGGGCTGGATGTGCTCGGCGGCGGGCAGACCAGCCTGCTCTACCAGTCTCTGGTGGAAGACAAGCAGGTCGCCGTCAGCGCCTCGTCCTGGGGGTGGCTCACCCTGCACGATCGCGCCCCGGCAGGCTTTTCCGCCAGCCCTGCGCCCGGCGTCACGCTCGATGAGCTGGAAGAGACCTTCATGTCTGAGGTGGCCCGGATCCTGGCCGCAGGCCTGAGCGAGGAAGACGTCGCCCGCTCGCGCAACTCCCTTGCCGCCACGGCGATCTATGCCCGCGACAGCCAGTCCGGCATGGCCAACCTCTACGGCCGCGTGCTCTCCATCGGCGGCAGCGTCGAGGATGTGCTCGACTATTCCGATGCGATCCGCGAGGTGACCGCCGAAGAGGCCATAGAGGCCCTGCGCACCGTGTTCGGCGACGGCAACAACCACATCAACGGCCGCCTCCTGCCCGCGGAGATGGGCCAATGATCAAGACAGCCTCGACCGTCCTCGCAGGCGCGGCCGCCCTCGCCCTGCTGGCCGCTTGCACAGCCACGCCCGAGCCCACGCCTGCGCCCGACCCCAACGGCCCAGAGACAGGCCTCCAAAACGATCCCGAGCCGCCCGCGGTCATGGATCTCACCGTTCATGAGGGCGATTTTGCCCGCATTC
>JBCBGD010000184.1:0-5664 GCA_038527085.1 Pseudomonadota bacterium
ACTGACGTGGCATTCCCCGCCTGATTTTGATCGAGCCGTGATTCAGCGCACCCGCACGAGCAAAGCGAAGGCGCAGGTGCCGACGCGTTAGCGGCGAATAGCACCGAACAGCAAGCAGAGCGCGCAGGACGAGAAACCATTCAAACGGATCAAGAGAACCGTCGTAGCTGCGGCCCCTGCCGAAGCATTCAAAACTTGCCCGAGCAGCCTTGAGCGCAGTCCATCGCGGAGCGCAGCGAAGCGGGGACAAACAAGAATGCGCAGCCAATGCTGAGCACCAAATACGAGCAACGCGAAGGCGCAGGTGCCCAGCCGACAGGCTGGAACAGCGCAGAGCAGCAAGCCGGAGGCGCGCAGGGCTTGAATCCATTCAAAACCGAAACAAAGCGCTATGCAGCTTTTGGCCCCTGCCGGGGCATTCAAAACCTAAAATCGATCCACCGGATCGATTTTCCATCGCTTCGCGCTGACCGGTTTTGAATGGTGTGCCGTACAGGATTCGAACCTGTGACCCGCTGATTAAAAGTCAGCTGCTCTACCAACTGAGCTAACGGCACCTCTTTGGGGAAGCCGGGACATAGAGGGAGGACCCGCCCGCGTCAACAAACAGTCTGCGCCTAGCGCCTTGTCTGCGACACTTTTTTCCACCACCTAAACATCATGAAAGACCTGACACTGATCCTGGTCGCCTGCCTCGCCCTTGGCCTCGGCGCCTGCGCCAGCGGAGGCACGAGCGCGAGTGACGCCACGAGTTCGGCCGTTACCCAAACCGGCGATGGGCTAACCGAGGCTGCGCTCAGCCCGCTGGAAGACCTGAACCTGCGCCGCACGGACATTCCCGACAGGATCGAAGTGCTCGAGACGCCCTATGGCGTACCTGCCTGGACAGATTGCGCCTCACTCGAGGCAGAGATCGCGGAATTGACCGTCATCCTTGGTCCCGACGACGACATGCCCGCAGGCGATGAAGAAGAGCGCGACCGCGCACAGTGGGCCGCCGACCGGTCCGCCGATGCCGCCCTTGGCGCGGTGGCATCGACCGCGCGCGGGTTTATTCCGTTCCGCGGATTGGTGCGCGAGGCCACAGGCGCAGAGCGCTATGCCGACAAGCTTGCCAATGCCTATCGCCTTGGCATGGAGCGCAGGGCCTATCTGAAAGGGTACGGGCAAGCGCTGGGGTGCAGCGCGCCGGCAGCGCCTGAACCCCCGCCCGAGGAGACGCCGAAGATTGTCTACGCGCCAGGTTCGCGCGGCTGAGACGTGGTGTGGGCCCAGCGCTCTGAGAGCTCCGCGCGCAGATCCGCGAAGGTGCCCTTGGCGATGGCGCTGCGCATATGCGCCATCAACGCCTGAAAGAATGCCGTATTGTGCCAGGACAGCAGCATAGGCCCGAGATACTCCCCCGCCCGAAACAGGTGATTCAGATAGGCGAGGCTGTAGTCGCGGCTGGCGGGGCAATCGCTTTCCGGATCCAGAGGCTGGGTCTCCTCGACAAATCTGGCATTTTTTACATTGACCGGCCCGTCCCACGTCCAGGCCTGTCCATGACGGCCAGAGCGGGTCGGCAGAACGCAATCGAACATGTCGATGCCGCGCGCAACCGCCTCAACAAGGTCAATCGGCTTGCCGACGCCCATGACATAGCGCGGCGTTTCTGGCGGCAGGTGCGGCACGGTGAAGTCAATGGTCTCGCACATTTGCACATGTCCTTCCCCCACAGCCAGGCCGCCAAGCGCGATGCCATCAAAGCCCTGCGAAGCAACGGCTATTGCTGAACGCGCGCGAAGGTCTTCGAAATTTGAGCCCTGGACGATGCCGAACAAGGCCTGCGTATTGCGTTGACCGAAGGCGGCCTTTGAGCGCTCACCCCACTCCAGGGACAACTCAAGGCTCCGCAAAGCCTCTTCATGTGTGCAAGGAAAGTCTGTGCACTCGTCGAGTTGCATGGAAATGTCTGCGCCCAGCAGGTCTGCCTGAATCTCGATGCTGCGGGCGGGCGTGAGACGATAGCGCGAGCCGTCAATATGGCTCTGGAAGGTGACGCCATCTGGGTCCATTTTTCGAAGCTGGGAGAGCGACCAGACCTGGAACCCGCCACTGTCCGTGAGCATGGGCCCTGACCAGCCTGAAAACGCATGCAGCCCGCCGAGCTTCGCGACGCGTTCAGCCGTCGGGCGCAGCATCAAATGGTAGGTGTTGCCGAGGATGATGTCGGCGCCCGCGCCCTTCACCTGGTCCATATAGAGCGCCTTGACGGTGCCCGCCGTGCCAACAGGCATGAAGGCCGGCGTGCGGATGTCGCCGCGCGGCGTCGACAGGGTGCCCGAGCGCGCCTTGCCGTCGGTTGCGTGGATGGTGAAAGGGAACGTGCTCATCGGCCCGGCAGTAGCAGGCAGGCGTCGCCATAGGAATAGAAGCGGTATCCGCTTGCGATGGCGTGGGCATAAGCCGCCTGCATGACCTCCGTGCCCATCAGCGCGCAGACCAGCATGAACAATGACGAGCGTGGCAGGTGAAAATTGGTTATGAGGGCGTCGGTGGCGCGCAGCGGGTCGCCGGGTTTCAGAAAGATGTCCGTCGGGCCCGTGGCGGGATGGAGGGCGCCGTCTGCATCAACGCAGCTTTCAAGAGTACGCAGCGCGGTCGTGCCCACGGGCACGCACCGGTTTCCCTTGGCACGGGCTGCATTCAGGCGCACGGCCGTATCGGGGGTGAGCCTGCGCCATTCCTCGTGCAGGCGATTGTCCTTCAGCGCGCCCTCATCCAGCGGGGCGAAGGTGCCGAGCCCGACATGGAGGCGCACCGTTTCGCGCACCAGGCCCGCTGCGTCGATCTCATCCAGCAGGCGCTGGGTGAAGTGCAGCCCGGCTGTGGGCGCGGCAACGGACTGGGCGTCTTCGCTGGCAAACCGGGTCTGGTAGGTGTCTCGGTCGCGCGCATCAGCGGCGCGGCGGCGTGCGATGTAGGGAGGCAGCGGCATGGCGCCTATGTCTCCCAGCACTTCGCGCAGGTCCGCGCCGCCCAGATCGAACTCGACCTCGACCTCGCCGCCCTCGCGCCTGGCAACAAGTGTTGCTGAAAGCGCGCCGCCGAACCCGATCACATCGCCCTCTTTCAGGCGCCGGCCCGGCCGCGCGAGCGCCAGCCAGCGACGATCTCCCAATTCCTCGACAAGGTTCATGTCGACCGCCACGTCGCGCCCATCGGCGTCTCGCGCTGGCCGCACGCCCTTAAGAGCGGCGGGCAGGACGCGGGTGTCATTGAAGACGAGGTGGTCACCGGAGCTGAGGTAGCGCGGCAGGTCGCGCACCATCGCGTCCTCCAAGGTGCCATCACCGTGCACCACAAGCATGCGCGCGGCGTCCTGAGGCTCCACCGGCCTCAGGGCGATACGGTCTTCGGGAAGATGAAAGTCGAAGGCGTCCAGATCCACCGGCTATCGCGCCACCACGGCAGGAACCGGAGGCAGGTCACACACGTCTTCGACGCCAGCTTCCGCCGCTGCAGACAAAACGCCTTGGAACTCCGGCCCGTCCGTGCGCTGCACCCAGACACGTGGCTGGTCTTCGGCAGGCATGTCGGCCACCATCTGCGCGCTTTGCAGGATGTCAGGATTGGCTGGCGGCTCACCCGTCTTGATCGAGAGGACCACGTCCAGTCCTTCAACCACGCGGCCCCAAGCTGTGTACTGGCGATCCAGGTGGTCGGCCCGGTAGCGCATCAGGAAAAATTGCGAGTTGGCCGAGTTCGGATCATTGGTGCGCGCTGTAGACACCACGCCCGGGCAATGGGGAATATAGCTTTGCACAAGGCCATCGGCGGACATTTCAGACAGCCAAGCTGCCTGGCCCATAATGGGGAAGCCTTTCATATAGCCGATTTGTGCCAGATCCGGCTCGCCGATGGGGTCGAGAGGCATGTCGGCGGGATTACGCCGGAAGGTAAACTCGCCGGGAATGTCTGGAAGGCCTGACTCGCGGCCATGCAGAGCGAAGATGTCCCCGCCCTGGGCCATGAAATCGTCGATCACGCGGTGGAATGACGTGCCATCATAGTCGCCAGAGCGCACAAGCGCGCGAAACTGGGTGGCATGGGCCGGGGCCACCTCGGGAAAGATCTCGATCAGAATCGTGCCTTTGGTGGTCTTGAACTGGATGAGGTTTTCCGGGTCAACCATCCGCCAGTTCTCGGTGTCCGCTGCAGCAGCATCTGCCGTCACGACAGTCTCCGATGGGGCGTCTGCAGCGGCCTGCGCAGAGGCCATGGCCGGGACACTCAACAGCGCGCAAATCGCTGCGCCAAGAAAACGCTTCATGCCTGATACTTCTCCAACAGGTCCGCCTTCACAGCAGGCGAAACAAAACTCGACACGTCTCCGCCCAGCTTCGCGATCTCTTTCACGAGGCGCGAGGCGACGGCCTGATGGCGAACATCGGCCATCAGGAAGACGGTTTCAATGTCGGGATTCAGTTCCTCGTTCATCGCGGTCATCTGAAATTCGTATTCGAAGTCTGAAACAGCCCTAAGGCCGCGCACCAGCACGCCAGCATGGACCTCCTCGGCAAAATGCATAAGCAGCTTGTCAAAGGGCTTCACCACGATCTGCGCCGCGCCGGGCATCTCGTGCTCGCGCACCTCCCGCTCGACCATCGCCACGCGCTGTTCCAGCGAGAAAAGCGGTCCCTTGGCTTCGTTGATGGCGACACCGATGATGAGCCGGTCCACGAGCTTCGTGGCCCGTTGGATGATGTCGAGATGACCAAGGGTCATCGGGTCAAACGTGCCGGGATACAGGCCAACGCGGTGCATTCAGTCCTCCACTGGGCGGTCAGGCCGCCCTATTCACCGGCGTCGGTTGGTGCCCCTTCGCCGTCTTCGATGTCATCTTCATCCTGCTCTACGAGCCTGGCGACCGACACCACTTTCTCCCCGGCATTGGTGCGCAGCACCCAGACACCGCTTGTCGCGCGACCTGCCACCCGAATCTGGTCAACCGGCGTTCGGATGAGCTGGCCTGCATCGGTAACGAGCATGACCTCGTCGCCATCCTCAATGGTGAAGCTCTGGGCCAGTTCGAGGCTCATGGGCAGCCTGTGGGCAATGATGCCCTTCCCTCCACGCCCGGAGACGCGGTAGTCGAAGGCCGACGAGCGCTTGCCCATGCCGTGGGTGGTGACCGTCAGCAGGAATTGCTCAGCAGCGCCAAGCTCGGCGAGCCGCTCGGGGCTCAGCGCGGTCTCATCGACGGCCTCTTCGCCTGCATCATCTCCGAGATCTTCCTCCTCGCCCTCGGTGGCGCGGCGCATGGCGGAGGCGTGTTTCAGGTAAGCCCGGGCCTCGGCGGGGGTCACCTCAACATGGCGCAGAATGGCCATGGAGATCACGCGGTCGCCGCCCACCAGCTTGATGCCGCGAACGCCTGTGGAATTGCGGCCTGCGAACACGCGCACATCGTCCACACGGAAGCGGATGCACTGGCCAAGCGCGGTGGTCAGCAGGATGTCGTCCTTGTCCGAGCACATCTTCACGCTGACGATGCCGTCCTCGCCGTCCTCCTCCAGCTTCATCGCGATCTTGCCATTGCGGTTCACGCGAACGAAGTCCGACAGCTTGTTGCGGCGCACCGTGCCCTTGCGGGTCGCGAACATGATGTCGAGTTCTTCG
>JBCBGD010000185.1:0-5618 GCA_038527085.1 Pseudomonadota bacterium
ACCTCGATGTCGGCTCATCACATCCTGGGGCTGGAGCAGGTCCCAAGGGTTCGGCTGTTCGCCGATTAAAGTGGTACGTGAGCTGGGTTCAGAACGTCGTGAGACAGTTTGGTCCCTATCTGCCGTGGGTGTTGGAAACTTGAGAGGATCTGTCCCTAGTACGAGAGGACCGGGATGGACGTACCTCTGGTGGACCTGTTGTGGCGCCAGCCGCATTGCAGGGTAGCTATGTACGGACGGGATAACCGCTGAAAGCATCTAAGCGGGAAACCCACCTCAAAACCAGGTTTCCCTTGAGAGCCGTGCTAGACCAGCACGTCGATAGGCCGGGTGTGGAAGCGCAGCGATGCGTGGAGCTAACCGGTACTAATTGCTCGATAGGCTTGATCGTGAAACCCATGTGTGACGGCGAGTGCATCGCCCCATCGCATGCGTGGTCTCAGATCAGAAAGCACCTCGATAAAACTGTGGCGCCTAAGTGGCGCTCAGAACTCAAGTGTCATGTTGGTTTACACACGCTCATTTCCGCCGACCCGGTGGTTATGGCAGGGCGTCCCCACCCGATCCCATCCCGAACTCGGTCGTTAAGTGCCCTAGCGCCAATGGTACTGCGTCTTAAGGCGCGGGAGAGTAGGTCGCCGCCGGGTCCGCCGAAATGAGCATGACTTGCAGATGTCTTTCCCATACCCTGCCTGGCTTCGAGCCGGGAGGCCCCGTGGCCTGCGCCAACGCTTCGCGAAGTTGCGAGGCCAGGCACGGTCCTTCGGGGCTTTTACAATTTAGCGCGGGATGGAGCAGCCCGGTAGCTCGTCAGGCTCATAACCTGAAGGTCGTAGGTTCAAATCCTACTCCCGCACCCAAATAGGGCCCTGAAGTCCATCGCGGCTTCGGGGCCTTTTTCGTTTGAGCAACCGCAACCTTAACCGGATAGCGCGGCTCGCTTGTCCAGCATCCAATCCCTGCACGACTCAAGCGCGCCGATTGGCTTCCTTCTGGTGCCAGTTCCAAGCCGAAGAGATGATCGTGTCGATGTCAGAGTGCTGGGGCACCCAACCGAGCACGTCGCGGGCCTTGTCAGCGCTTGCGACCAGGGCGGGAGGGTCACCCTCGCGGCGCGGCCCTATCGTCCGCTCCACGGGCGCGCCAGAGATCCGCTCCACAGCCTCAACGATCTCCATGACAGTGGTTCCCGTGCCTGTGCCCAGGTTGAATACGTTGCTGTTGTTACCGCCCTGCAGATACTCCAGCGCCTTGAGGTGGGCATCGGCCAGGTCCATGACGTGGATATAATCGCGCACACAAGTGCCGTCGCGCGTGTCGAAATCATCGCCGAAGACAGTCAGCTTGAAGCCGTCCTTGAGCTGGCCCTGGATCGCCAGGGGAATGATATGCGTTTCTGGCTCGTGGCGCTCGCCGATCTCGACATCGAAATCTGCGCCAGCGGCGTTGAAATAGCGGAGTTTCACTGATTTCAGGCTGTGGGCACGGTCATAATCGTCCAGGATCTTTTCGACGAAGAGTTTCGACCAGCCATAGGGATTGATCGGGCTCTGAGGCGTCTCTTCCGTCATCGGGACCTTGTCGGGCACACCGTAGGTGGCACAGGTCGACGAAAAGATCAGTTGGCCGACCTCGCCAGCAACCATGGCATTAAGGATATTCAGCGTGCCCAGCGTATTGTTTTCATAGTACATACCCGGCTGCGTTACGCTTTCGCCGACATAGCTGAACGCTGCGAAATGCGCCACGGCGTCTGGATTGACGTCTGAGATGGCCCGGTCGAGGGCGTCCCGGTCCAGGATGTCGCCTTCGATCAATTCGCCATATTTCACCATGTCCCGCCACCCGCGAGACAGGTTGTCGAACACCGTGACGTCCCACCCGGCCGCTTTGAATGCCTTGCAGCAATGACTGCCGACATAGCCGGCCCCGCCCGTTACGAGCACAGATTTAGACATTCAAGATCCCCTTCGGCAGTGCCTTTATTGCTAGAGTGTGGCGCGCAGGCACACAAGGGAAACCCGCGCGCTTTTCTAAAGGCCATTGGTGCACCATTAAGCCGGCGCCTGAACCATCTCGTCAGTGGCAGCCGATTGGCTCGACAAGCTTGGCCATTGGCCATAGCAGTACCCCAGCCGCACCGCGGGCCACACCTGCCTATTCGCGGTATGCGCCGCAGGTTTTAGGAACACGTCATGACACAGGCGCGGAACACATCTCCCAGGCGGGTGCTCGTCACAGGCGCCGCCGGCTTCATCGGCATGCATTGCGCAATGGCGCTCAGCCAGCGCGGCCACACGGTGCGCGGCGTCGACAATTTCAACGCCTATTACGATGTGGCGCTCAAGCAGGGCCGCCGGGAGCAATTGGCCGGGATCGCCCAGATCGATGACGTCGACATTACGGACCGCGATCGGCTCGGCGATGTCTTTGAGACGTTCAAACCTGAGGTGGTGCTGCATCTTGCGGCCCAGGCTGGCGTGAGACACTCGCTCACGGCTCCGTTCGAGTATCTGCAATCCAATGTCATAGGCCACACGGCCGTCTTAGAGGCGTGTCGAAGTCTTGGCGAGGGCTTCTCCCATCTCGTCTATGCATCCTCGAGCTCGGTCTATGGCAACCGGGCCGAGACGCCGTTCTCGGAACATGACCCGGTCAATGAGCCCACATCCCTTTACGCGGCCACCAAGCGCGCCGACGAACTTATCTCCAGCACCTATGCCCACCTCTATGGCCTGCGCCAGATTGGGCTGCGGCTGTTCACAGTATATGGCGCATGGGGCCGTCCAGACATGGCTTACTGGATCTTCACCGAGAAGATCTTCAATGGGGAGCCGATCCGGGTCTTCAATCACGGCAAGATGCTGCGCGATTTCACCTACATCGACGATATCGTCGGCGGCATTGTCGCGACTGTGGAGACACAGCCGGAATTCGCCGCCGGTGAGCGCTGTCACCGTGTCTACAATCTCGGCAACAATACACCTGAAGCCTTGCTGGACATGATTTCAGTGCTTGAGGAAGCGATCGGAAAGAAGGCCGAACTCAGGCTGGAGCCAATGCCCGCTGGGGACGTGCCGAGGACCTGTGCTGACATCAGTGCCATTCAGCGAGACTATGGCTTTTCGCCGACCACGAAGATCACAGACGGCTTGCCCAAATTTGTCGATTGGTACCGCCGGTGGAGCGCTTTGCGCCCGGCTTGAACGGCCCCCTCACAATCCGGTATCGCTACGCTCGCCCAAAGACGCGGGATCGCGCAGAAACGATCGGGACTGTACGAAATATTTGACATGTTAAAAATATTAGACTAAAAGATGTCTGAGATTTTGTACATGAGGCTGTCAATGCCGAACTTCTTCCGGATCGATACAGCCGTATCTGCGGCCCGCACTGCGGCGATTGCCATTTATGTGCTGGTTCAGACCGGCGGCATATGGATACCGCTGCTCGATCATACAGAGACGGGAACCCACTCGGGCAGATCTGCGCCGTGGGCGTCGTGGAATAAAGAGTTTCATCGTTTTGAGCAGTGCGAGGTTTGAGGAGTGGCCATGACTTTCATCGAAAAATCAGCTTGGATCATGTTCTTCGCTTTGGGCGTTTCGGGGGCGTTCTACTCTTGGACGGTCTACACCGTCTCCTTGGAATTGGGCGAAACCGCACCGCCGAACGTCGGCCTCATCGCTCTCAGCACCATCATCATCGTGGCCTTCGCCATCCTCGGCCATGCCTTTGCGGCCCTTGGAAATCCCGCCGACGCAGACGCGCCCGAGGATGAGCGCGACAAACAGATCGCATGGAGGTCGGGCAATATCTCCGGCTACGTGCTCGGCATCGCCGCCATGTTTGGGCTCTGGCATTACGCCTTTCTCGGCGATGGACACCTTCTTTTCCACACTGTCGTGATCGGCCTGGTGCTCAGCCAGCTTGCCGAATACGGCCTGTCTCTTTGGTTCTATCGACGCGGATTCGCTTGATGGCCAAGCGGCCGCCCATCACCAACCGCGTTCGGGAATTGCGCGCGGAGCACGATGAAATGAGCCAAGCCGCGCTCGCCAAGGCCATCGGGGTCACGCGCCAGACGGTGATCGCCATTGAGCAGGGCAAATATTCGCCTAGTCTCGAGAGTGCCTTCAGGATTTCCCGCGTGTTCGGCGTCGGACTGGAAGACGTGTTCGGGTGGACTGGCGACTGACGCAAATTCGCAGTTGACAATCATTCTCATTCGCGATCAGTATTGAGAACGATGATCATTTGCGTTTGCCGCCGTCTCAATGAAACCGCTGTGCGCGAGGCTGTTCGCGCCGGTGCGGGAACACCCAAGGCCGTCCAGGCTCACCATGGCTGTGAGTTCAATTGCGGCAAGTGCAAGCCCGCCATGCACGACGTGGTCGAATGTGAGAAGCGACAGTTGACGGCTGGCGGGGAGCTCATCGCGGCCGAATAGGGCAGTTGGTCGTGAGACTGAAACTCAAACGCACAGCGCGTTGTTTCAATTGACTTTCCTGTCGGGTCTCTGCACCACCCATAGCAATTCAAGACGACCATCTGGCTGAGGGAGTACCGTGATGAAGGGCGATCAGGAGATCATCGACTTTCTGAACAAGGCGCTGAAGAACGAGCTGACGGCTATCAACCAGTACTTCCTGCACTCACGCATGCTGAAAGACTGGGGCGTGTCGATCCTGGCCGACTACGAGTACAAGGAATCCATTGAAGAGATGGAGCATGCCGACTGGCTGATCGAGCGCATTCTGTTCCTGGGCGGCCTGCCAAACCTGCAGGATCTTGGACGCCTGAGGATTGGCGAAAGTGTCCAGGAAATTCTGGAATGCGATCTCGCCCTTGAGCATGACGCGATCCCGCTGCTGCGCGATGCCATGGAAGCGGCAGAGAAGAAGCGCGATTATGGTTCGCGTGACCTGTTCGGAAAGATCCTCAACAATGAGGAGGAGCATGTCGATTATCTGGAAACACAGTTCGACTTGATCGAACGGATCGGCATTGAGCGCTATACAATGTTGCAGTCAGCGCCGAATGGCAGCCAGGCGCAGGATTAAACGCTTCAGGCCGCGCGGCGCTCATCGACGATTTCGGACAGGGTCACGCCAAGCTCGCCATCCGCGATGACAAGGCGCCCTCGCGCCATCAGTCTGTCAGATACGTAGATATCCACCTCTTGTGATGTGGCTTGCTCCAGCGCCACCACATCGCCGGGCGAAAGCGCCAAAAGGTCTTCAACAGGCATACGCACGTCGCCCAGAACCACGTCAACACGCACGGGAACGTCCATCAGTTTGCGCTCAAGGGCTGGATTGGCGGCGGTCATGCCAGCTGTGCTCCTTTGGAACTCGCGAAACTCAAGGCTTGTCGGACAAAACTTTACAAGCTGCAAACAGGTCGCCCTGACCATCCACAAGCCTCTGCGCGGCCGTTTCAGCCAGCGGCACCAGTGCGGGCGGTACCTGGCCCATGCGCGCGGCGAGGTCGAGGGCAGAGGCAAGTTCGTTCAAGTGAGAGACCGCGTCGGTCAGTTTCTCCGCCGCCTGTTCCAGCCGGGCGGCAAGAGCTTCATCAATCGGTGCGCGGGCAACGGCGGCTGCTTCCGCCTGTAT